>JBMFVX010000033.1:0-25679 GCA_049965775.1 Phycisphaerae bacterium | reverse complement strand
GCCCCAACGCAAACTGGTGCCCATCGGGAGCTTGAATCATCAGCCGCGAAATACCCCCAATGGTTGTGCGATTGGCGTGCGGCACCCACACACGCACTGCCAATATCTGCGGGCCTTTTTGAATGTGCGTAGTCACCACACCCGTTAAATAGGCTGAAATAAGGCGGGTAATCGAATCAGCATCCATGCCTTCGAGCGCGGCTTTTACGCGGTCTATTTTAATGTCAATGGCATCGCCGGAGAGCACAATGCCGCTGCGGGCTTCCACCACGCCGGGAACGGTTTTAATCGCGGCCTCAACGCGCCGGGCCGTGGCATCAAGCAGCCTGGTGTTGTCGGAAAATATTTTAATTTCAATGGGTTGAGGCACCGCCGTCAGATCGCCTATAAGGTCCTGCATCATTTGGGCTGTGTCAATATTTAGCGCGGGAACCGTTGCATGCACCCGCCGACGAATATCGGCCATGATGACGCCGATCGGCGGTCGCGGGAACGGCTTGAGTCGTACAAAAAAGTCGCCTGTGTAAGGTTCGGTAAGTCCACCGCCAAGCTGCAAACCGGTGCGGCGCGAGTAAGTGTCTACAGCGGGGTTTTTCCGCAGAATAGCCTCCACCTGCTTAAGCATACGATTGGTCTCGGCCAGTGAGGTTCCGGGCGAGGCCACATAGTCCAATATAAACCCGCCCTCGTCCATCTTGGGCATAAAGCCCGAGCCGACCTGCCCATACGCGTAATATCCCACGCCCAGCACGCCCGCAATCACCAGCAGAACCATCCAGGGCGAGGGCAGCAGCTTCTGCATAAAACCCTGATACAGACGGTGTAGTTGGCGGGTAATCCAACCGCCTTGCTGCTCGTGCAAATCGCTCTCGCGCAGCAGGGCGACCGCCAGCACCGGCACGCCCAGCCACACCACAAAAAATGAAATAAACAGCGACGCCGCCATCGTCACCGAAAGCGCCTTAAAAAACGCCCCGGTAACGCCAGACAAAAAGGCCAGCGGAGCGAATATGATAACTGTAGATGCCGATGAACCCGCCAACGGTCTGGTAAACTCATTAACCGCCAGAATGACCCGTGCCCGGCTGTCGCCATCGCTTGTGGCAAGACGGCGCACAATGTGTTCCACCATAACAATGGCATCGTCAATAATCAGACCCACCGCAGCTGCCATGCCGCCCAGCGTCATAATATTAAAGCTCATGTGCAGCAGGTAGAGCAGCAGCGTAGCGGCCGCCAGCACCGCCGGAACAGTCAGCGCGGCGATGAGCGTAATTTTCCAATTGCGCAAAAACAACAGCAGCACAAACACCGCAAGTATGACGCCTATAATCACGGCGTCACGTACCGACTTAGCTGCCGCCAAAATCAATTGGCTCTGGTTGTACCAGGTGGCAATAACAACGCCCTCCGGCAGTGCGCTTTCAATGGCTGTAAGCTTCTGCTTGACGTCGCGGGCAATTTGCACCGTATTGCCCCCCGGCTGCTGAAACACCTGCAGCAGCACTGCATCGCGGCCATCGGCGGTTACGCGCGTCCATTGCGGTTGGGTGGCAAGCTCCACCCGGGCCACATCCTCCAATCGCACTATGCCATGAGAACCGGAACGCAATATGGTGCGGCGTATTTGCTGCAGGCTGGTAAAGCGCGTATCCGAAACCACCAGGTACAGTTTGTCGTGATCTTCCAGGCGTCCAACGGACGTGAGAACATTGGCGCCGGAAAGCGCCTTAGCAACATCCGTCAGTGTCAGCCCCAAAGACTCCATGCGCACTGGATTGACCTGCACCCGGTACTCGGCCACAGCGCCCCCCTGCACCTGAACGCGTGCCACGCCCCGCACCGTCGAAATTAGCGGCCGGAGCTGGTATTCCGCAATGTTGCGAAGCTGCACCAGCGACAACGTTCGCGAGGTAAGGCTGTAGCCCAGCACCGGAAAGTTTGTCGTATCAAGTCGTTTAGCCCGAAATGTGGTACCCGCAGGCAATCGCGGCAACACACTGTTAATTTGCGACTGCACCTGCAGCAGCGCCTGGGCCATGTTGCGACCCCAGCCAAAATCAATCGCAATATCCGCCGAGCCGCGGCTGGTGGTAGACCGCACTGAAATCACTCCCGGAATGGCTCGCACGGCTTGCTCCACCGGATAGGTCACCGCCACAGCCATCTGCCGCGCAGGCTGGTCGCCGGAATCCAGTGTTGCGCGTATCCGCGGAAAGCTCACCCGCGGAAACAGCGACACCGGCAGCACCCAGCCGGAGATAACGCCGCCGAGCGCCAGCACAGTAATCACAAACAAGATTGATCGCGTGTGGTTATGTACCCAACGGTTGAATGTCATCGAGCGGCTCCCACCGATACCTTTGTGCCATTGGCAAGTTCGCTGTTGCCAACCATTACCACCGGCTCGCCCGCCGCCAAACCCGCGCCCGCCACTTCATACTCGGAGCTGTTGTGCAGACCTACATGCACTACATGCCGCACGGCCAGGCCGTTTTTAACGGTAAAGAGTATGCTTTGCCCATGCTGCGGAAGCACCGCCTGCCGGGGCACCAGCAAGCCCCGCTGCGAGGCCAGTGTTATCACGCCGCGGATGTATTGGCCCAGCAAGAGTGCTGAACCAGAGGTTGGCGTCACAAAAACATTTACCAGCCGTGTACCCGGGTCTACGCTTTGCGTAATAAGAGCAATGCGGCCATTGAGCGGGGAGCCGCTGCGTCGGCTAACCTGAAATAGCTGCACCGCCTGGCCCTGGTGCAACTGCATGGAGTCTTCCGGCTCCACGCCAAGCCGCACCAAGATGTCGCGCGATGAAACGATTTCCACCAGCGGCGCGCCGGGCGGAACAATCTGGCCGACCTGCGCCGGTGTAAGCGCCACAATGCCATTGTGATCCGCCTTGATCGTAATAACCCTTCCGATGCCGCGGCTAACAAGCGCTGAAAGCTTAAGCGTGGCCTGCGCATATTGCTGCTGCGCTAAAAGCAGTTGCCCCTGCGTGGCCAGTCGCAACTGATATTGCTCCTGCACCTGCTGCAGGTCTTTGGCCAATGCCGAAGCAGCACTCTGCGCCTGTTGCAGTTGCAGCAAAGCATCGGGGCTGGCGGTTAACTGCAGCAGCGGCTCGTGCACATGCACTCGCTGGCCGGCGGCCACCAATATCTGCGACACCTGCGACTCAAACGCAACTGAAATATTGCGAATGGCGCTGGGCTTGGCGATCACCACACCATAGGCATTAATCCGCTGCGCTATAACTCCTTCTCGCAGCATGGTCGTGGCAACAGGTACCACCACAGGCAGCGGATGTTTATGTCGCTTCAGTGCGATACCTGTGCCGTGACGCGCGGCTCCACCAATAGAATGTCCAAATAGATATCCGCCAATGGCGCCGGCCATCAATGCCAGCAACACCGGCACAACAACTGAGGACGCTTTTCCCGCAGTACTATTCATGCGAGCCTCCTTGCTTCAAACGACCCACCGAGCGTAAAGCCCTCCCCACGCGCAGCCGCGACGTATGCGGCGCGGCGCCCGCCACCGGCACATACAGACCGGTGGCCAATTGCAGCGCGATGTCGTTTTGTATAAGTTGGTCCTTGAGTTTAATGACGGCAATGCGGCGCGAATACAGCCGCCCCACCAGCGTGTAGTAGTTGATGATGTCGGCGTTGCCAAAGCCCAGCGCCTTGCGGTAGGTTGCCACCAGTTCGCTTAAGCCGCCAGACGCGGCTTCTTCAGCGGCTATGCGCTGCTCCAGACTGCGAATATTAGCCAGAAGCAGTGCGGCCTGCGACTTGGCGGAAAATACGCGGGCCATGTAATCGTCGTAAAGCTGACGGCGCGTTTGGCGAGCCTCGGCTATTTTCGCCTGGTTATGATCAAATATCGGCAGCGAGAGTGTTACCCCGAGGCCATCGGTATGCACGTTTGTGGTGTCGCTCGCCTGCTGAAAGCCGATCGAGATATTTGGAAATTGCCGCAACACCGCCGCCCGCAGCAAAGCATCCTGGCTTTTATAGCCCATACGCAGTGCCACAAGGTCTAACCGGCGCTGCTGCAAGCCATGCATAAATGTCGCTGCCGACGGCAGGTTCAGCTTGGAAGGTAAACGTATATCGGATCGCAGGGCAATCGGCGTTCCGGCCGAAATGCCCAGCGCCGTGGTAAGCGCATTGCTTTCCTGCCGGCGCGTCTGACGCAGTTGCAGGCAAACGGAATCGGCCTGTTGCAGGGCAGAGCGGGCGGCAGCAAGGTCAACAATGGTAATCAGCCGCCGGCCATAAGCCTGCCGCATTGCCTGATAATTTCTGTGCAGTTGGGTGCGGATTTTATTCGCCTGGGCAATTTCACTTTGCACTGCGGCAAGATTGTACACCGCAAGCCGCGCCGCTTCGGCTGCCTGCCATTCCTGCCACGCCACCTGCAGGTCTACCTGACCCTGGTGATAACGGGCGGCGGCAATGCGGGCGTTGCGATCTATAAGGCTGGTCAAATCCCACGAGAGACTCAAACCATACGCGTTAAATGTGCCAGTACGGTAGCCGCCGGTAACAAAATCGCCCGTAGCACCAAGCTGGGGGTTTGGCAGCAAACCTGCCTGCATAAGCTGTGCCGCCGCCACACCATGCTGATCGCGCAGTGCCTGCAGCGACGGATTCAGCAGAACAGCAATAGTCGCAGCCTCCGCAGGCGAAAGCCCTCGACGCGGAGAGAGCCTCTGGGTTGCCGGTGCATTTCCATGAAACCGGCTGCTGCTTATAGTCAAAAATTCTTGTGACTTGTGCTGGAGTTGACGGTTCACTGCGGCCGGCAACAACGGTCTGGCGTGATAGCTGCTGCAGCCCGCAGCCACAGCAAGACACACCGCACCAGCCAGCAGGCCCGCCCGGCGTATCTTCGAACGATAGCCGCCCCACCCTGCAGATGGCCTGACCTGCACACTCCATTGTGAATGAACAACCCGTTGCAAGGTACTACACAGCTCCTAAATCGTTAAAAATCAATTCAATCTCAAAGCGCCCGCCCTGCTCCGAGCGAACCTGCACGCTGCCGCCCAGCAACGCCATCAATCGCTGCACCAACGCCAGCCCCAAGCCACAATGCGATCCATCGCCCGTACGGGCAGCATCGCTGCGCCAAAATCGTTCAAATACATGTGACGTATCGGCCGCCGACACCTGACTGCCGCTGTTGGCAAGCCTTACTAATACACTCTTACCGCTTCTCTGCACCGAAAGTTCAATGATTCCGCCAGCATTCACATAGTTTGCCGCGTTGTCGGCAACATTTCGCAACACCAACTCGGCCGCAGTACGATCGGTATTTACGACGCACTGCGGTTCTATCGCTATCGTCATTCCGACGTTTTTTTCTCCAAGAGCAGCCCGGTGCTCATTGAGCACCTCGCCAGCGCAGCGGCCAATGTCAAAACTCTCACCTGCCAACCGCATCTGCCCGGCCTCGGCACGCGTCAGCATCAGCAGATTGGCCATCATGGTCTGCATACGATGGGCAATATCCAGCGAGCGCTCCATGGATTGGCGATAAGACGCTTCATCGCGCTGCCGCGTGAGGCTAAGTTCCAGCGCGGTGCAAATGCCCGCCAGCGGGGTGCGCAGTTCGTGGGCAATATCCGCAGTGAGGGCTCGCTCGCGTTCAAAGGCGCTTTGCAACCGAGCCAGCAAGTCATTAAGGCGATTCACCACCGGTTCAAGCTCCCTAGGGGCATGGGGCAGCGCAACACGATGGTCAAGATTTGGCGCGCCCGCGCGGGCGATATCAAGCTCGAGGTCGCGCAGCGGCCGTAGACTGCTGCGGGCTATCATTGCCAGCACTAGCGCCAGCACCACAGTGGCCAGCCCACCCGATACCGCAACCGCCATCAGCAGGGCTTGAAGAGTGTCGTCAAGCGAATCCAGCGGCTGCACCACGGCCAGCACAGCCTGCGCGCCGGCATTACGAGTAGCCCCTCCGGCAGCATGATGGCTTCCCCCGTCAGCGCCATCTGAATCATCCATTTGCAATGACACAAGTACCTCACGTACACGTTGATGGTGCGGCAACATCTCGGTGGCAAACGCCGGGTATGTTTGGACCTGCGGCTTTTGAGGCACAAACCGATGTGTACTTCGGTACATCAGCCGCCCGTCGGAGGTCCAAATAAACGCCCAGCTTTGCTCGTGATCGGGCTGATGACGCTGCGGCAGCGGCGCATCGGACTCCACCCGCACCTTCAGATGCCCGTTGCTGTTGTCCCAATCAACCCCGGCAGCAATGGCTGTGGCCCGCGCCAGCAGCACATGATCAAACTGCACCCGCAAAATGTGTGCCACCGCGATGTACAGCCCAACACCCATCAGCAGTATCACCGCCCCGCTGGCGGCAGCACTTGTGACAATCAGACGTCTGCTTAAGGAATGGCTCAATCAGGTTTCTCCAGCAGATAGCCCTGGCCGCGACGGGTTTGGATCAAGGCCGCCAAACCATGGCGGTCAAGCTTTTTGCGCAGCAGACCGATAAACACATCCACGACGTTGCTTTCCATAACGGCATTGGGATCGTACAGATGATTCCATATTTCTTCGCGCGTTGCCACCTGCCCTTGCCGCAGCGCCAAATACTCAAGAATCGCATATTCGCGTGCGCTAAGGTCCAGCGTGCGTTGGCCGCAGCGCGCTGTTTTAGCACGGGTATCTACCGTGAGGGCGCCAATGGTCAGGGTCAAAGCCAACGTTTCGTAACGCCGCCGCACCAGCGCCCGTACCTGCGCTAACAGCTCCGCAAGAGCAAAGGGTTTGGTAAGGTAATCATCGGCGCCGGCATCCAGCCCGCGAACGCGGTCATCTGTTGTGTCGCGGGCGGTCAAAATGAGTACGCACGCCTTGATGCCCGCCTTGCGAAGGTGCCGCAATACTTCAAGCCCATCAAGCCCCGGCAACATCAGATCAAGAACGATTACATCGAAGCTGTCGTCCTGCGCATGCCACAGCCCCGTGCGACCATCGGATGCGGCTTCCACCGTGTATTCGCTTTCTCGCAATGCCTGAACGACGCTCTCGCGCAGGGGCTTGTAATCTTCTATTACCAGTATTCGCATAAACAGCCCGCCGCCGCTGAGTTGCGGCAGCAGGCATCACCCCATTAAAAGTTCACGATTCAGTCATACGCGATTGAACGCGTTAATCGTTTTCACCGCCGGAATCGTGCTCACCATGATCCCCATCATGGTCATCCTGGTCGCCATCATGATCAGCACGAGCCTTGTCTCCATCATGCTCGTTGTCGTTATCCAGACACTTCTTAAGCAGCGTGCCATCCTGCGCAACCTTCAGCTCATAGGGCTTGCCAGCCAGCGTAACATCAACCTCATAGTCGCGAATGCCGTTTTCATTTTCAAGCGCAATGTCGCCGATCGTACCGCCGGCCGATTCGCGTAAAACCGTCTGCTCAACGGCGGGAGGCAGTTGCGCCATAGTCAACGGCTTATCGGGCTGGTCGCTCTCCTGCTGCGCCCCTTGCGCCGTTGAGCACCCGGGCAACATGCCGCACGACAATGCAGCCAGCCCAATTCCAAATACCGTCCAATGTGTGTAACGCATGATTTGATCCTTTCACATGCGACGCCTATTTGCCGGCGGCAAACACTGCAGCCATGCAAACGAAGCCAATGCTACCGACGCAATATGAAAGGAATATGAAACCAAAAGAGGCGGCGGGCGAGGCGCGATAGAAGCCTTAGCCTTCGATTTGGGCGTTGGTGTAAACGTTCTGCACGTCATCATGATCTTCAAGCGCGTCAATCAACGATTGCACCTTCTGCGCATGCTCGCCGCTTATGCTGATGGTTTGGCTGGGCACCATCGTAATTTCGGCCGAGGCTAGGGGAATATTCGCCGCCAGCAGCGCTTTGCGCACCTTTTCAAAATCGCTCATGCCGGTAATAACCGCAAAACCCTCTTCTGAAGATTGCACATCCGCAGCGCCGGCGTCAAGAGCAAGTTCCAGGAGTTTATCTTCATCTATTTTGCCGCGTTCAATAGCGATAATGCCCTGCGTTGAAAACATCCACCCGACCGAGTTGGCCGCACCGACTGTCCCGCCGCTGCGGTCAAAAAGCGTACGAATTTCCGGTGCGGTTCGGTTGCGGTTGTCCGTCAGAGCGTCCACCAAAATAGCCACTCCGCCTGAAGCATAGCCCTCGTAAAGCACCGATTCATAATTGGCAGCGCCCAGTTCGCCCGTGCCTTTTTTGATGGCCTTGTCTATGGTGTCGTTGGGCATGTTGGCCGCCCGGGCTTTTTCAATGGCGTAGCGCAGAGCAAGGTTATCGTCCGGGTTTCCGCCGCGTTTGGCCGCAATGATGATAAGGCGTGCCAGTTTACTCCACATCTTGCCGCGCCGCGCATCCACGACGGCCTTTTTATGCTTGATAGACTTCCAATGCGAATGTCCCGCCATGCGATCAATCCACCTTCGCTACGCTAAAATAAAAAATCCTACCCGCGGCCAAAGCCGAACGCAGCCATTGCCGCAGCCCAACCAGCGAATCACCGCCGCCATAATACCGGCACAACAGCAAAACCGCAGCGCAGCAGAGGATGGATGGATAAGTCGGCCACGTAACCCCAATCTCACAGACCACCACAACCTTGCTCAAGCCCCACATAGACCCTCACGCCCGTCGCGCGGGTTAACCTACAGCGAGCACCCTTAATCTTGCCAACAACATCTCCCAAGCAGCCAGGCCAAGGGTTCACACCCGCAAGCGCTGCACACATCAATTCTTAACAATACCGCTTGGCCGCGTCGCCCACTCATGCTAGCCTAAATGAGCTATGACAACTGCCCAAAGCATTATCCAATCCCATGCCCGCTCCGAGGCGATTTTACCGGACCACCCCGCAGCCATTACCACAATTACCACCGCGATTACCCCACCCACACTGCCACCCGACCTTGCCGAGGCACACTTTTTTAACCGCGATCTCTCCTGGCTCGATTTTAATTATCGCGTCTTGCTGGAGGCACAAGACCCACGCAACCCTCCATTGGAGCGGGTCAAGTTTCTGGCCATCTTTAACAGCAACACCGATGAATTTTTTATGAAGCGCATCGGCTTGCTGCGCCGTCTCGCTGCCGCCGGCACTGAAAGCACAGGCCCCGATGGCCTTGATCCCGCCCAGCGCTTGACGCTTATTCGCAATCGGCTCGCCACGCTGTGTCAACGGCAGCACGACATATGGCATCAGGAACTGCGTCCCCTGCTAGAGCAGCACAATATCCTCATCCGCACCATTGACCAACTCACGCCTGCGCAGCAACACAAGGCTACTGAATACTTTCGCTCGTTTATTTTTCCGGTGCTTACGCCGCTGGCAATAGACCCCGGTCATCCGTTTCCGCTCATCAGCAACCTGAGTCTGTCCATTGGCGTGTTGCTCCGACAGCCCGGCCAGGACGATCTGCTCTTTGCCCGTGTCAAAGTGCCGCGGCTCTTTTCGCGCTGGTACCAAATTGAGGGCGAAGGCCCCACAACGTTTGTACCTCTGGAAAGCATCATTCAAGGCCAGATGGGCCTGCTGTTTCCGGGGATGCAAGTCGCCGAGGTCCGCTGCTTTCGCGTCACCCGAGACGCCGAAGTTGAGGCCGAAATTGAAGATTCCGACGATTTACTTGAAGTCGTGCAGGAAGAACTCCGTGCCCGCCGCTTCGCCGAAACGGTTCGCGTACAAATTTCACCGGGCATGTCCGAGCAAATGCGACAATATCTAACGGACGGGCTTGGCATTGCCGCCGAGCACCTGATTGAAGAACCGGACCCGCTGGGGCTGGCCGACCTCATGTCGCTGGCGGCGCTAAGCCGGCCGAGCCTTAAATTGCCGCCCTGGCGGCCCATGACCGCTCCGGCGCTTACGGATACCGACGCCAACATCTTTGCTCTCATCCGCCAGAGCGACATTCTTGTGCACCACCCGTACGAAAGCTTCGACAGTTCTGTGGAGCGGTTCATCCTCTCCGCCGTGCGCGACCCTCAGGTACTGGCCATAAAAATGACGCTCTACCGCACCAGCGGCGATTCGCCGTTTGTGCCGGCCCTCATACAAGCCGCGGAGGCGGGTAAGCAGGTCGCGGTGCTGGTAGAACTCAAAGCCCGCTTTGATGAAGAAAGCAACATCCAGTGGGCCCAGGCTCTTGAAGCATCCGGCGCTCATGTTGTGTACGGTATTTTGGGGCTTAAGACACACACCAAAATCGCCCTCGTGGTTCGCCAGGAAGAAAATGCCGTGCGATCTTACGCCCATATCGCCACGGGCAACTACAATTCGCGCACCGCTCAGCTTTACACCGATCTGGGCCTGTTCACCTGCCGCGAAGATTTATGCCTCGACGTAGTGGACCTCTTCGCATTTTTAACCGGCCGATCGCTTAAGCAGGACTACCGCAAACTGCTCGTGGCTCCTGTCAACATGCGAAAACGCTTTATCGAGATGATTAACCGCGAGCTTGAGCACGCCCACCACGGCCGTCCGGCACGCATCGTTGCCAAAATGAACGCGCTCGAAGACACCGAAGTTATTGAATCGCTGTATCGTGCAGGCGCTGCGGGTGTGCGGATTGACCTGATCGTCCGAGGCTTCTGCTGTCTGCGGCCACAGGTGCCGGGCCTGAGCGACAACATCCGCGTCACCAGCGTCATCGGGCGCTTTCTCGAACACTCGCGCATTTTCTGGTTTCACAACAATGGCTCCGATGAGTTCTTCATGGGGTCAGCCGATTGGATGAGCCGCAACCTGAGCCACCGCGTTGAGGCTGCCACACCCATCGAGCAGCCCGGCCTGCAGGCTCGCCTCCGCGAAATTCTTGAGATAATGCTCCTCGATAACCGCCAGGCATGGGAACTCGGCGGCGACGGCGTATGGCGTAAACGCCGCCCGGCCGGCGAAGAACCTGACCGTGGAACCCAGCATCGGCTGATGGAGTTGACCCTGCAGCGCAAAGAATCAACAGCCCATAAATAAAAGCTATGCCTCACGTACCTACCGCCTGATGCCCGCCAAAACCATCTACAAAACGCGCATGCCGCACCCCGGCGCTTGCATGCAGGGCCATCCTCACCCGACAATACTGCCATGGTTAAGTTAAATACCCAATGCGATGTTGCCATCATCGGTGGCGGACCTGCAGGCCTTATGACCGGCATCTTACTGGCTCGCCAGGGGCTGATGGTGCGAATTTTTGAGCGCCAGTGCCATCCACGGCATCACATCGGCGAATCGCTGTTGCCGGCAACCTTCCCCGTACTCGCCAAGGCGGGCATCAGCCATGAAGAACTTGCCAGCCGCTACCAACCCAAGTTCGGCGCCCGATTTTACGATCCTCAAATGGATCGCATCACCACCTTTGGTTTTGAGTCGTACAATACCCATGCTTCGACGCCATCGCTGCAGGTGCTGCGCGAAGATTTTGACTCGCTGCTCGTTGAGCGCGCTCGCGCGGCCGGCTGCCTCGTTCAAGAAAATGCCGAGGTCACCAAGGTAGATTACAAGTCCGCCTCAAGGCATCTCACCCTGGCGGATGGCTCCAGTTGCGGCTTTAACTTTGTGGTGGACGCCACGGGTCAGGGCTGCATGTTCGCCCGCAAACGCGGCACGCGGCAACTTGTAGATGGCTTCGGGCATGTGGCGGTTTACAACTATTTTGTTGATCTGTCACCACACGACCAGCACGACCCGCGTTACATCACCATGTACGTTTTTGATGGTGGCTGGGTATGGCTCATTCCGCTGGCCGGTGGCGTTACCAGTGTTGGCGTTGTGCTTTCAAAGCGCTGTGTTGTGCCGGGCCAAACCGCACAAGACCAATTTGATCGCGTGACAGCCGCCATGCCCCGACTCCACAGCCGCCTGCAGGCCGCCAAGGCAACCGCCCCGTTCCGCACCATTGCCGATTACAGCTACCGCGTTACCGAAAAACACGGCGATCACTTTTTACTCGTGGGCGATGCCGCCGGCTTTTTAGACCCCATCTTTTCCAGCGGTGTGCATCTGGCCATTTCATCAGCCGACGCCGCAGCCGATGCCATCGTGCAAACACTTAAGCACAACAACCCCGCCGCTTTGCCGCAGTACGATGCATACATGCGGCGCGGCTTTGCGGTTTTCGAGCGTTTTGTAGACTGGTTTTATCATCGCCACCTGGTGCGGGACCTTTTCTTTATGCCCAATCAGCCGGCCAATATACGCCAAGCTATTGTTGATATTCTCGCCGGCTATGTCTGGGACCTTAACAATCCACTTATCAAAACATTGGAAACCTCCCATCAGGCTGGCAAAACGCAATGCGCAACCGTTTAAATGATCCAGTGGCTGTTACCGGCATGGGAATTGTCAGCAACCAGGGCGTTGGCTGCAGCGCCAACTGGCACAGTATAATCAACACGCAGAAGCATTTGGCTCCCTGGCGGCAGCCTTGCGAGCCAAAGCTCGCGGGCATTAACGTCGCTCAAACGCCCGAATTACCACGGCCCGATGATTTGCCGTCAACGCTTTGGAAAAGCCTCGCCGGCACGCAACGGCTGGCGGCGATTGCTGCCGACGAAGCGCTTCGCATGGCCGCACTACCAACGCGACCGAAACGCCGCCCGGAGCCAATTGCGCTTTTTATGGCCACAACTGTTTGTGGCATGGACCTTACCGAACAGTTCTATCGGCAGTACCGGCAGCAGCGACAAACCGCCGACATCGCTCTACTTAAGCGCGTGCATCCATTTGAAATCAATGTGCTGCTGGCTCATCGCCATCGCCTTACCGGCCCACGCTGGTTATGCATGAGCACCTGCGTAAGCTCCGCCATGGCCATCGGCGCTGCCGTAGACTCCATACGCACCGGGCAAACCAACATCGCCCTTGCCGGCGGCGCCGAGGCGCTGTGTGAAGTGGTACTCTCCGGTTTTAGCGCCCTCAAACTGGTGGCTCCCGAAGGCTGCACCCCATTTGCCGCCGGGCGGCGCGGCATTACCGTCGGCGAAGGTTCCGCGGTGCTGGTGCTCGAATCACTTGCCAGCGCTGCGGTGCGGCGCATACAACCCCTGGCATACATTCGCGGTGTCGGCATGACCTGCGACGCCTACCATATCACCGGCCCAGAACCCACCGGCGCGCAACCCATTGCCGCCATGCGCCAGGCATTGCAGCAGGCAGCCTTGCGCCCGGACGACATCGGTTACGTCAACGCCCACGGCACCGGCACTCGCGACAACGACGCCATGGAAGCCCGCGCTCTCAACGCTGTTTTTGGCTCGCGCGAGCAACCTTTCATCAGTTCCACCAAGCGCCTTACCGGGCATACCTTTGCCTCGGCTGGTGCCATTGAAACAGTCATTACCGCCATGGCGCTACAGCAGGGAGTTCTACCGGCAAATGCCGGCGCCCCACAGGCAGACCCCACGCTGGGCGTAAATGTCATTGCCTGGCCCATAGCACGCCGCATTGAACACGCACTAACCTGCAATTTTGCCTTTGGCGGCAACAACACTTCCATCGTTATTTCGCGAGGCACGGGCCGAGCCTGGGAGACGTTATGACCGAGCAAACATCCCATTGCGCAAACAGCAACGCACCCGGCAAGCAGTCGCTTGGCATTCTTTCGGTCGGAATATGCGCCGGTCCGTTCGCCCATATCAGCCAGTTTAAGCAATGGCTCGAACGCCACGCCCGCGCCCCTCAATCAGAGACTGGGGCATCCGAGCCTCAAACGCCAGATATTATTGACCGCGCTGATCGGCCAACCATCGCCGACGTTGCCGCTGATGCGCTTAGGCAAGTGGCTCCTACCGCAGCAACCGTCGCAACGGCAGAACGCACCGCGCTGCTTTACTCCAGCGTATGGGGCGACATTCCGGCTACGCATGAATATCTTGAAAGCATGCTCGCCGACGCGGGCAAATATGCCTCGCCAAGAGCTTTTACACGGTCCATCTATTCCACGGCAGCAGCAATGGCCGCCATTGCTCTGGGCATTCATGGCCCCTGCCAAACATTATCGTTCGATTTTGCGCCGGTGGCTTCGATCCTAGGGGCCGCCTATACGCTGCTGGCTGCCGATCGCGCCGATGTGGTGCTGTTGTGCTGGGCCGATGAACATTCTCAGGTATTACAGGAATTGCAGTTATTTGCGGCCAATGCCGGCCTAGGGCATGCTGCTCATCGCACCATCCAGCAAACGCTGCTGCATGGCGCAGCGGCGGTAGCGGTGACCCGCTGCGATTATGCCAACCTGCTGGCAACCTGCACCACCACCACTTACCGCCCCGATGAGCATCTAAACACAACTATCAATCTACCCCACAGCATGCAGCAGGGGCACAGCGCTCTACGCCTTGTCGCGGGTGCCGTACTCGCATCAACTGGCCAACGCATTTCCTGGCTCGACGGGCAAGACCGCGCTACCCGTCGCTGGGTGGAGGTTACTGGCCCGGCACAGTAAAAACATGGCCGAGGTAGCAGTGCGGCATTATTTAACAGCCTGCGGCACAAAACGCCGGCGAAAATCATCCCCAGCGGATCAGCCCCGGTTCCAAGCGTTTGTTGATATTGCCATGATTGGGCATGATGCGAACCGCATAGCCCTGCTGGCCGCAGTCTGAAGTGTGCAACGCCCCGGCATACCGATACACGCCCGGATCAATATCGCCGGCGAGCATCATGTCTTGGCATTTGCCATGCTGAATCTCACCATGAGCGTCGAGGCCGCCGTAGTACAGCTCTACTTTGATGTCATCGGGCGTGACCGCGCCCAGCTCAACCTCGGCGGTAATTTTGAGTGCTTCGCCCGCCTTGAGCGTCCCATCCACCTCGGCCTTGACGCTGCGAACTTTTACCTGATCCCATGATTTATGCAAACCGGCCTTCCAGTGCGCCAGTTTAGCCGCCGGCTGGCCATGGTTCTCGCCTAGTTTAAAAAATGAATCGCTCGCCGGCAGATAAAATTCCTCGCAGTACTGCTGCACCATGCGGTTGGTGTTATAAACTTGGCAAATAGTGCTGATGGAGCGCTTCATGCGCCGAATCCAATTGCGCGGCAGCCCGTCAAGCCCCTTGTCGTAAAACGTTGGAATGACCGACTGCTCCAGCAGATCAAACAAAATCCGACTCTCAATTTCATCCTGGTAGTCGTCGTTGTTGTACTCTTCGCCGGCACCGATAGCCCAGCCGTTTTCCCGGTCGTACGCTTCGCACCACCAGCCGTCCAGCACGCTTAAATTGAGAGCACCGTTGATGGCCGCTTTCATACCGCTGGTACCTGACGCCTCCATGGGCCGCCGCGGCGTGTTAAGCCAAACGTCCACCCCCTGCACCAGGTGCCGGGCGATGTTGGCGTCATAATCTTCAATAAACACCATGCGACCACGAACTTCCTCGCGTGCGCAAAAACGAATAATGTCTTGAATAAACCGCTTGCCGCCGTCGTCGCGCGGGTGCGCTTTGCCGGCAAATATAAACTGCACAGGCATGTTGCTGTTAGACAACATTCGCAGCAGTCGCTCCGGATTGCGCATCAGCAGCGTCGCCCGTTTGTATGTGGCAAACCGCCGGGCAAAACCAATCGTCAGAGCCTTGGTATCGAGTATTTCGTCGGCACGGCGCAGTTCCATCGCCGAGGCGCCGCGCCGGGCAAGCTGCTCGCGCAGCCGCTGGCGGGCAAACCCAATCAACCGATCTTTGCGGCGCTCGTGCGTTCGCCAAAGCTCCGCGTCCGGTATGCGATCCACACGCGTCCAAAGCGAATGATCGGCGGGCCGATCAACCAAATTGGTTCCCAAAAATTCGTGGTACAGCCGCGCCATGCCGTCGCCCAGCCAGGTGGGTGTATGTACGCCGTTGGTAATATGGCGAATCGGAATTTCGGGGACGGGCACCTCCGGCCAGATGCGCTGCCACATCCGCCGCGATACGTCCCCGTGCAGTTCACTTACGCCATTGCAATGCCATGCCATGCGAAGCGCCAACACCGTCATGCCGAAAAATTCATTGCCATCACTCGGATGCACCCGTCCCAGCGACAAAAACTCATCGAGGCTCATGTTGAGCTTGGGATAGTAATTGCCCAGGTACCGCTCCACTAGATCGCGATGAAAAAAGTCGTTGCCCGCCGGCACCGGCGTATGCGTGGTAAACACGTTGCTCGAAGCAACCAGCTCGGCAGCCTGCGGGAAGGTGAGTTTGTCGCGGTCCATAAGAACGCGGCACCGCTCAACAGCCAAAAACGCCGAGTGGCCTTCGTTCATATGGCAGATAGTGGGCGTAATGCCCAGCGCCGTCAGAGCGCGAATGCCGCCGATGCCCAGCAGTATTTCCTGCCGGATGCGCATCTCATGATCGCCGCCGTACAGCCGGGCGGTTATATCACGATCTTCCGCCCGGTTGTCCGGCACGTTGGTGTCCAGCAGATACAGACTTACGCGACCCACCTGCACTTTCCAAATTTGCGCCTTGACCTCACCCTGCGGAAAGTCAATGCTGATGCGCACCGGATGATGTTCCGCATCGCGTACAAGCGTCATGGGCATCGAGAAGAAATCATTCTCAGGATTTTGCTCCTGCTGCCAGCCGTCCATGTTCAGCCGCTGATGAAAATACCCTTCGCGGTACAACAGGCCAACACCCACCAGAGGCAGGCCCAGTTCGCTGGCGCTTTTCATATGATCGCCCGAAAGCATGCCCAAGCCGCCGGAATAAATCGGCAGCGACTCGTGCAGGCCATACTCCGCCGAAAAATAGGCAATCTGCGCCTTGCTGTTGGGGTGATGAATGTTGAACCATGTCGGCGAGGCCATGTAATAACGAAAATCGTTGGTGATGCGCGTCAGGTGTGCTAAAAAGCCTTCATCCTGTACAGCTGCCTGCAACTTCTCCTGCTTCACCAGATTAAGCAAGCGAACCGGATTGTGATTGGTCGCTTCCCACAAGTCAGGATCAAGACGGCTGAACAGGCTTACCGCCTCGTAATTCCACAACGACCAGACGTTGTAGGCCAACTCGTTAAGGGATTGCAATTTTTCAGGAATTGCCGGCACAACCACAAACCTATGTACCGTCGCCATAAAACACCTCGTGTTAAAAAGTTACAGCCAACGCCGGCAACACAAACACAATTGCCCAGCGCGAAAAGCGGCCCCCCACTCACCCCTAAACCGCAGCCCAAGGCCAATCAAGGTCGAGATATTATCGGGCCTTGCCGTCGCTTTGCAATTGCATGAGCGTTGATTACTCTGCCATGCACTGCCAAGCCTCAAAAGCCCGCAATACCCTGCCACGCACTTTATGCTTAAGCAAATTCAATACCGCTGGAGGCATGGTTGCAACATTTAGATTTTGTATTTTCGCTTATACGTTTTATTCGCATTATTTCCATCCAAAAAAGGGGACTCGCATGTCAAACGCCCACCTACTAACCTCCAGCGGCCGAGAAAACAACGGCCCGCCACGGTTAACCGCATGTTTTATCGTCAATTTGCGGTGTCGTTCTCGCTTCAATTTATCGCCCTGCCCTCAACCTAACAGCACCCCCGCCATCGCAGCAATTGTTGCGCGTAGGTCCGTAGCACATCGTCTCGTGTGCTGCACAAATCTAAGTTACGATTGAATGATCAACCCCAAACATAGCTTTTTGTCTCAAATAAAACCGTGACATTATTCCACTACCCCCCCGCCTAATTGTGTACACGAGCAACGGGGCAAAGCTTTCAAACCGGCGGCGGCCTTGGAATTATCGCAAAGCGGCGTAGTTAAACACCTTCGACGCGGCGCGTTGAGAGGGCTTTTCCAGTATTGACGCCCGCAGTGCGCGCATGACGGGACTTTTTCGTATGCCGACGGGTTTTAACGGTCGAGTTTCTTCCACAAAACAGCATCATTGCGTGCCATATCAACGAACGTCGCGGAACGTCGCGCCGGGCCGGTTGAGGATGCCGCCATAGTGTTCTACAATATGGGGCTATATTAATGCGTCGCGAGCAACGGTATACCACCGCTGCCGCAACGCTTGGCGGATAACCTCACGAGATTGCTACATGCAGCATCATCACAAGCCACCGGCCCGCAGCGGCCAACAAACGCCGCGGCGAGTGGCCGTGCTTGGCAGCACCGGCTCCATCGGATGCAATACGGTGGAGGTTTTGGAGCACCTTGGCAGCGGCTACGAAATAACCGGACTTGCCGCAGCGCAAAGCTGGGAAAAGCTCTCGCAGCAAGCACTGAGAACACATCCTAAAGTGGTTGCTCTTAGCCATCCGACCCAAGACTCCGTCGCACATCTGCGCTGCTCTCTGGCGCACAAACCCATCGCGATTGAAGAAGGAGCCGCCGCGCTTGATCATATGGTGCAGCGCGACGACGTGGATGTGGTGGTGGCCGCCGTCGTAGGCGCGGCTGGACTTTCACCGGTGCTGCGGGCCGCCGAGGCCGGTAAATGGATCGCCTTGGCCAATAAAGAAGCGTTGGTGGTGGCGGGTTGCCTGGTGATGCCGCTGGCTCAAAAGCACGGAGCACACATTCTGCCGATAGACAGCGAGCACTCAGCCATCTTTCAATCTTTACGCAGCGGCCAAGCCAGCGAAATTCGGCGAATCATTTTAACCGCCAGCGGTGGGCCGTTTCGCACCTGGCCGGCGGAAAAAGCGGCCAGGGCAACCGTTGCCGAGGCACTTAATCATCCCAACTGGAACATGGGGCCGAAGATAACGATAGATTCCGCCACGCTTATGAATAAAGCCCTTGAAATTATTGAGGCGCACTGGCTTTTTGGCCTGCCGGCAGACCGTATCGAGGTGCTGATTCATCCCCAGTCCATCATTCATAGCATGATTGAATTTGTGGATGGCAGCATTATTGCCCAACTCGGCACCCCCGATATGCGTACAGCCATACAGTACGCCATAACCCATCCCGCCCGTGTGGCCGGGTGCAGCACTCGGCTGGATTGGTCGAAAATAAAGGAAATGACGTTTGAAGAACCAAAAGGTCGCTTTCCCGCTCTGGAACTCGGCTTCGAGGTGATTCGCCGTGGCGGAACCACGGGTGCGGTGGTCAACGCCGCCAACGAAAAAGCCAACGAACTTTTTCGCGCTGGAAAAATGACTTTTGGGCAAATTGTGGCAACCACCCAAAAAGTCTTAGATCGCCATTTAACTGATGGCTTTATCGCCCAGCCCACGCTAACCAACCTGCTTGCCGCTGACCGATGGGCCAGGCATGCGGTTTTGGAGACCATCCAATGAAATTTGCCTTATCTTTTACTTCGCCCGCCCGTTCGGCAACCCGGCGGCGCTCACTGCTGGCAACCTGGTTTGGCACGTCGCGCGCCGTTTTGTATTGCAGCATCATCCCGCTGTTGGCGGCTACGGCGTTGTCCGGCGCTCTCGACAGCGCTCGTCGCTGGGTGCTGTTGACGGTTGGCTTTGGTGCGGTCATTTTTTTTCACGAACTGGGCCATTTTTTAACCGCCAAGCGCTTTGGCGTGCGCTGCGATGTTTTTTCGGTGGGTATTGGACCACGGCTTTGCGGCTGGCGCAAGGGCGTGGGCTTTACGTTAGGCCCCGCCGAAATTGGCCCACCGCAGCCGCCTGAACCGCCATCCGCCGAGCAGGCCAGCCTCACTGTAGAAGGCAAAGCAATCTCCTCTGCGCCCGCCGCTTCAGCTAAACCTGCGGCGGCGAACGCAGTACAAGAGCCGATCGGCGAAACGGATTATCGCATCGCCTGGCTCCCTTTCGGCGGTTACGTGCGCATGCTGGGCCAAGATGACATGGACCCCACCAAAGTAAGCGACGACCCCAAAAGCTTTACCAACAAACCCATCTGGCAAAGAATGATCATCATCTCTGCCGGCGTCGTGATGAACCTGATTTTAGCTCTGATTATTTTCGCCATTATCTTTCGCGTGGGCGTGGCGTTTCCGCCCGCGGTCGTCGGCTCGGTTGCATGGAACTCCCCTGCCCAAAAGGCGGGGTTACAGGTGGGCGATCGCATCATAAGCATTAACGGCAACAAGCCTCGCGGATTCCTGGAGTTTACCGACCTGGGCATGGCGGCAGCGCTGGATAAGCCTGGCCAACCCGTGGCATTGCAATACGAGCGCGGCAACTCGCGGCAAGTCTACACTACCCATCTCATACCGGTAAAAAGCATGAACACCGGCTTTTTGGCATTTGGCGTAGGGCAGATGCTCACCACCAAAATCGCCCGGCTTTCCAAGGCTGATATGCAATATGTGCTGGCGTTTAACCCGACGCTTAAGGGTATCGCCTCCCATGACGTTATCACCGCCGTCAATGGCAAGCCTGTCACCAGTTATGTGCAAATTTACCAGGCTCTGCAAACCTGCGATGGCCGCCCCTTGGCCATTACGCTTAAAAACGCCAATCCCAAAATCGGCACGCGAACTATTCAAGTGACGCCGCAACTGACCCTGCGCGACTGGGTTGTGGGCGATCCGGCTTTGTTGGGGATGTATCCGCGGGCCCTGATTTCTGCGGTGCTGCCTGACTCGGCAGCTGCGGCTGCGGGCTTTAAAGCCGGCGATGTCATATTACGAGCCGGGGTGCAGAGCCATCCCGATGTTGCGCAGGTTATCCACAGCACCCGCAGCAACCCCGGCCAAAAGCTCACGTTTGAAGTTCTGCGGCAAGGCAAGGTGCTGACCCTGCATCCAACCATTGCCAGCACCGGCGGAAAAGGCCAACTCGGCGTGGCAATTACACCCGACTTTACCAGCCCCGTTATAGCATCAGTCAATAGACGCGATGCCAATCTGGGTATCTTGCCAGGACAAACCATTGCCGCCATCGAGCCGGTTGATGTGCCGTCCGCCACAACCGACGCGCCGGCAAGCGCGTGGCAGGTGCACAGTTGGTATGATGTATTGCGCATCGGCAAACTTCTTGCCGGTAAGCCGGCCGTCATGCTGCTTCGAGGCTCCGATGGGCAAATCTCCAAAGTGAACATTCCGATGGTTCATGCAGCCGCGTTGGATGAATACGAATACAAGCTTGGTTTGCCCTGTATGCCGCTTTTGGAACTACAAAAGACGCATTCTATCGGTACCGCCATGCTGATGGGCCTGGACCATACCACACGCTGGATTGACCGCACATACCAGACGCTCTTTGGCCTTAGCCGCGGCAGTATTCCTACCAATCAGTTGCACAGCATTGTGGGCATCGCCAAAGTTGGTTACGACATCGAGTCGCGCGGTTTTGCCTATCTGTTGTTCTTTTTGGGACTCATTTCGGTGAATTTGGCGGTGATTAATTTTCTACCGCTGCCCATAGTGGATGGCGGATTGTTTGTACTGTTGATACTCGAAAAGCTGCGCGGCAAACCGCTACCGCTGAAGGTGCAGGCCGGCATTCAACTCGCCGGCATTATCCTGCTGGCGTCGGTGTTTTTATATATCACGGTATTCAACGATATACCGATGTTGTTTCATCATTAGGAACTCACACAAACGGCTTACCACGAAGTAAATGTGTTTTGCGCGAGTTCCATATGTTTCGCAACCATTGCGGCATGATTCGGGCGGGAGCCCTCAAAGGTGCGTTCAAGGCAATCTCGGATAGAATGCCCCTTGATGATGCGACCCGTGCCGCCAATCCGGCCCGCAAACGCTATCTGGTGCGGCCGGCGTAAGGGCTATAGTCTGGATGCCTTGACATGAGCCATAAGCATGAGATTGCCCGTACGAGCTTTTTAGCCAGCACCGGGCTTATGCTGGCAAAATTAAGCGTGGGCGTATTTACGGGCAGTCTGGCGCTTATATCCGATGGCGTACATGCCGCGCTCGATGTGCTGGCGACTTTTATCACCATGGTGGCCGTGCATGTAAGCGACCGCCCCGCTGACGAAACACATAACTACGGCCACAATAAAATTGAAAATATCTCGGCTTTTGGCGAGGCACTGCTTTTGTTTGTGGCTGCCGGTGCCATCGTATGGCGGTCTATTGAAGAAATTATTCACCATGATGCTCTGCCGCGACATGTGGCGTGGGCCATTGCGGTGGTGTCGGCGGCCATTGTAGTTGATGTATGGCGAGGCATCAGGCTTTCACTGGCGGCCAAAAAATTTGAAAGCCAGGCGCTGGCGGCCGATGCGGTGCATTTTAAAACCGACCTGCTGGCGAGTGGGGCAGTCCTTTGTGGCCTCATTATTGTTCATGTAGCCGGCCCCAAATGGCACTGGGTGGATGCGGCGGCCGCATTGGCCGTGGCGGCCATTATGGTGTATGCCGCCATCGGCCTGGCTCGGCAAAGCATAGATATTTTAATGGATCGCGCCCCCGCCGGGCTTGAGCCGGCCCTGCAGGAAGTTATGCGGCGAGTGCCGGGCGTAACCGATGTACTTCGCGTGCGGGCGCGGCAAAGCGGCCCGCGGCGTTTTGTGGATGCCACCATCAGTGTAGATTCCAAGGCAACACTCGCCGAGGGGCATCGGATTGCCAGCGCCGCCGAACTGGCCGTGAGCGAGCACGACCCGCGCGTGGACTTAACCATTCATGTCGAGCCTGGCGATGCCGACGCCGGGCCAACCACCGTAATTCACGAGTTGGCACAAACGATGAAGCTGCAGGTTCATGCCGTTCGCGTGCACGAGGTGGGCGGGCAGCAGTATGTAAGCTTTCATGTGGAGTTGGCCGGCGATATGCCGCTGCAACAGGCGCACAGCGTGGTAAGCGAGCTTGAAAAGCGCATCCGCGCCCGGCTGCCCAACGTCAGCGAGGTTAATTCACACCTGGAGCCGCTACCGTAAGCCGAGTTGGCTACGCGATCTCCAGTGGCAACAAACCGCCGCTCATTGTGCTGGCTCAACGGCCGCACGGCAATTCCACGGCGCGGATATAATTGAAGCATAAAACTACAAGGGCGGAAATCTTACATGTGCGATTCTATAGATAACGTCTACCAACGCACGCAGCCAGCAATAGCCGTCGCGACATACTGGTTGCCCGCCCCCCGCCTTTTCACCACAGCAATTGTCACGTTATGCACGGTATGGTTATGTTGGATTCCTGTGCTTGCGGCCGGCCCTGTTGCCCTGATCGGGCCGGTACCAATCATTCGCAGCACGGTTCCGTGCAAATTTGTGTTTACACCAGATGCTACACAACCCCCGCTCGACACTGTTGCAGTCGCCGGAGACTTTAATAACTGGTCCATCCACCATAACCCCATGCGGCTCTCTGGCATCGGACAGTGGCGAACCACCATCGCCCTGATGCCCGGCCGGCAGGAATACAAATTTGTTGTCAACGGAAAAACGTGGCTGCCCGATCCAAACGCCCCGCTAGCGCTGGACTCCAACCCAAATAATCCTGGTGGTCCCAACTCGGTACTTACGGTTAAATCCCCCTGGCTGGCCCTGTCGCCTGCAGCGGCAAACCATTTTGATCCCGATACAATCACCTTCAATCCGCACTCATGGCGCGATCAAGACGTATTTGGACGCCACCATGTGCTGCTTGGCATCGTCGCTCGCACCGGCAGCCTCACACATGTCTCGGTCTGGGTTAAGCCTGGGCCATTGCGATGGATAGAGTATCCCCTGCACAATGCTGGCAGCGTCAATGGCGCTACCCGATGGAACAATGTCATTCAAACTCAGGCTGCGGACATTGGTTTTTATTTTACACTGCGTAATGGCAAGGCCGCGGCCTATATGGCTGGCGGCAACTTTTACGCTGCCCGAGCGGCCGCTTTGGCAAACCGCTACCTTTGCCACATGCAGCCGCAGTTCAACACGCCGCGCTGGACGCGCCATGCCGTGTGGTACCAGATATTTCCTGAACGCTTTCGCAACGGCGACAAATCCAACGACCCACCTCATCATGTCCCCTGGCGATGGCCATGGCGCAAACCCTACCGACTGGCCGGCGAACATGGCGATTTTTATTCCTATGTGTATAAGAGATTTTACGGCGGCGACATTGCCGGCATACAAAGCGAATTGCCCTATTTACGTAAGCTGGGCATCACCGCGCTTTACATCAATCCGCTGTTTGTCGCACCGAGCATTCACAAGTACGACCCATCTGATTATCGCCACATTGATGACGGCTTCGGCGTAAAGGGATCACTCGCCAAGCTCTACGGCGAGAGCTTCACCAATCCGGCGACATGGCAATGGTCGGCGTCCGACAAGCTTTTTCTCGCGTTTGTAAAACAAGCCCACCAACAGGGTTTTAAGGTTATTGTTGATGTGCCCTTTGGTCACTGCGGCAGGTTTTTCGGTCCATTTTTAAATGTCCTGAAGTTCGGCAGACGATCGCGCTTTGCGTCATGGTTTCAAATTACCAGTTTCGGCCCACCGGTGCAGTACAAAGCATGGGACAAGCCCAATGGATCTATGCCACTGTTTGCCCACGACAAGCGACTGGGCCTGGCCGCAGGCCCGCGCGGCTACTTTTTTGCCATTACACGCCGCTGGCTTGCGCCCAACGGCAAACCGCAGGATGGCGTAGATGGCTTTCGACTCGATTCTGCGCCCGATGTGCCCCATGCATTTTGGCGGGCGTGGCACAAGCTCGTTGTTTCGATTAACCCTCAAGCCTGCATGGATGGCGAAATATGGTCGCCGGCGCAGCGGTGGCTTAACGCGGGCAACCAGTTCACCATGGTTATGAACTATCCGTTTGCAACTATCGCCACCAATTTTTTCTGCGACCAGGAGCGGGCCATTCCGCAGGCCATCGGCCCCTGCAAGTTTGGCCGCAAGCTTTCGCTGCTGCTGGGCGACTATCCATTCCAGGTGGATTTGGCGCAGCAGAATTTGCTCGACAGCCACGACACCGATCGTTTTGCTTCGCGGTTCGTCAATATGAATCTGCCCTTCAATACCGACGACCGGCTGCAGGACAGCAATTCCAACTACGACACCAGCAAACCCAGCCGCCAAGATTATGCCCGCATGATGCAAGGCGTGGCACTGCAGATGAGTTTTGTGGGTTCGCCCATGGTTTATTATGGCGATGAAGTTGGCATGTGGAGCGCAGCTGACCCCGATGACCGCCAGCCCATGCTCTGGAAAGACCTGGAACCTTATGACGACCCACGGTTGACGATCAATACCCGCCTGCTGCACTTTTACCGTCGGGCTATTGCCGCACGCCATACACTGCCGGTGCTGCAAACGGGCGCATTTGGCGTACTCCATTGCCGGGCCGATCCGGATGTGCTGGTGTTTTATCGCTCCATGGATCATCAGACGGCTTATGTGGCGCTCAACCGCAGCCGCCAGACTGTCGTGATTAACATCCCGGCATTTCAAGCTGATTGGGGCCACCGGCTGTACGACTATCTCGATCGGCGCGACTTTGCCATAAAGTTTCCGTCGGCCAAGGACCTGCAGCCGCGTCCAGTGCTGCAATTAGAGCCAACGGCCAAAGCGTATCACGTCGTCGCCGGAGACATTAGGCTCAAACTCGCGCCGTGGCAGGCGATGATTTTAGCCGGTGCGAAGCGGGCGCACTAAACCAGCCTTCGAGGGATTTCGGGGTAGGCGGCACGAAGACCCTAAGATTTTTAGCTTGGGCGCTGCGCGACGGAATTATACCTCCCACGGCCAAAATTTGAAGGCTTTATTGCAGTGTGATGGTGAGATACTCCGATGATAGGTAATACCGGG
>JBMFVX010000032.1:0-26561 GCA_049965775.1 Phycisphaerae bacterium | reverse complement strand
GCGACACCAACTGCCGCAGGACATGAACAAAATACTTCAAATTGTCGGCGTCACGATTCTCGAAAAAACCCCAATAATTCAGCTTTTTTCAACTCAGGGCATGCAACATCAAACACCGCATGATCGTAACTCATGGTATTTATTTGACTTATGACCGGACAGTAGTGACTCTTTATTTTACCCACTAATAATGACCACGGAATTAATCTAACGCATCCGCCAATCGCGGGCAAGAAGATACGATAAAGGATTGTTGTACCGAAGTAGAATTGTCACCCCTTAGTCGAATTAGAAGTGTCACCTACAAGTCTGGTGTATACCAGGCAGAATGGAAGAACTACGAATGTCGGCTAAAGAACGGGTTCGACTGGATGCAATGCATAGGGTTGAATGTAACGAGGTAACGGTGATAGCGGCTGCGGAGCTGATTGATGTGTCAGTTCGTCAGGCTCGTCGGCTCTGGAAGCGGTACAAATCGCGAGGCGATGCCGGGCTGATTCATGGGTTACGCGGGCGAGTCAGCAATCGGAGACTGGCGGAGGAATTGCGCCAACGGATTGTAAAGCGTCATCAGGAGCAGTATTCGGATTTTGGCCCGACATTGGCCTGCGAGAAGCTCTCGGAAGAAGGGCTTTCGGTGAGTCCTGATACGCTGGTGTCGCTATTGAAGGAAAGGCATCTATGGCAGCGGCGTCGGCACCGCAGCAGGCACCGCCAGCGGCGAGAGCGACGTTCGAGCTTCGGCAGCATGATACAGATGGATGTATCGCATCACGACTGGTTTGAGGGGCGAGCTTCGTGGTGTGTGCTGATGGTGCTGATTGACGATGCGACGAACC
The DNA here is from genome assembly GCA_049965775.1 of Phycisphaerae bacterium. Taxonomy (GTDB): domain Bacteria; phylum Planctomycetota; class Phycisphaerae; order WQYP01; family WQYP01; genus JABEVB01. The sequence continues at coordinate 25,722 of JBMFVX010000032.1, read as the reverse complement.
ATGTCTATGCCCGTTTTTACGCTGCGGAGACTACGGCAGCAGCGTTTGATGCGATGGGCCAGTGGGTGAAGAAGCATGGGCTTCCCCGGAGTGTATACGTGGATCGGCATAGCATTTATCGGGATGAGGATCATCCGGAACAACCGACGCAGTTTGGTCGAGCAATGAAGGCGTTGCAGGTGGAATTGATCTGTGCCCGGAGTCCTCAGGCCAAAGGGCGTGTTGAAAGGCGTCATGCGCTGTTCCAGGATCGGCTGGTCAAGGAATTACGGTTGCGGAACATCTCGGATATGAATCAGGCCAATGCCCTGTTGGAGCGGTTCTTTCTGGCGGATTTGAACCGTCGGTATGCCGTGGAGCCGCGTTGCGGGATCAATATACAGCGGGTGATGCCGCCGGAGATGAAGTTACAGGATGTTCTATGCGTGCATGAATCGCGTGTGGTGGGCCAAGACTGGTGCGTGCGGTGGCGGAATCAGTGGCTGCAGATACCGGCCGAGCATGCGGGGCTGGCGTTGGCGGGCAAGAAGATTCTGGTCAAAGAACTGCCTTGCGCTCGCTAAAACCTCATAATACAGTCTCCCAAAAAACCGCCCACGATTCATAAGGCCGGTACTAATTTAATTTTGGCGGTTGATTTATCCCAATAAATGTGGTTAGCTACCTCTCAAATACGACTTGTGTGCACGGTGCGGGTGTCCATGACCAATCCATCTACCGAATCAGCAACCACCCCGGCAAGCAGCGTCAGCCCACCACCCGTAGATACATGGGTAGACGCTTACGGGGAGATGCTATTTCGCTATACCATCTCCCGGGTGCCTGATCGCAGCATCGCTGAAGATATCGTACAGGAAACCCTGGTTGCAGCCCTTGGCTCGCAAGGCAAGTTCAATGGTCAATGTGCCTTTTCAACCTGGCTCGTGGGCATTCTAAAGCACAAGGTGCTCGATTATTTTCGCGCACAACATCGCCAACCCGCCGCATCGCTCGACGACGATAAAGTTGTCGAGTCAATGTTCAACAATATGGGCCATTGGCGCAATGCCCCCAAACGCTGGCACATGACCGCTGAAAAAGCCGCCGAATCAGCTGAGCTTTCCCCGCTCATTCAGGCCTGCCTGGAAGCCTTGCCCCCCATGCAGCGCGAGGCCATCGTCATGCGCCTTATGGATGATCAAGCCGCCGAAGAAGTATGTAAGACTTTGCAGCTTAGCGCGACCAACCTATACGTGCTCCTGCATCGTGCGCGGCTGCGGCTGCGCAACTGCCTGGAAAAAAAGGGTGTAGACCAGCTTGAATAGCTGAAAAAGAGACCGAAATGTTTAATCCATTGCACATTTTCAGTTGTCGCGCTGCGGCGGAAGCCGCTTCCCGTAAGCGCGACGCAAAGCTTCCGTTGGGCAATCGTATCACCCTCGCAATGCACCTGGCTATTTGTTCAATGTGCCGCTATATGAATAGTCAATTCGAAATTATCGAGGCGGCGCTGCGAAAACTAGGCCGCCCTCAAGAATCAGGCAATGCGAACCAATCGCTTTCAGCCGAGGCACGCGAGCGGCTTAAGTCGCGCCTTAAATAGCCGTTTTGCAGACTATTCCACTCATACATCCAAATATCTGCGTATAATCACCATATTATCTGCATATACGAAAGACCTCGCTTCCCCAAGAATCATAACGTCCGAAAAACGGCGGTCATCCGATAAAAATACAGTCACAACCAGCCGCACTGCAGCAAGAGCCGGCTTTTGCCGATAAAGTGTAGAGATTGGCTTGGTGGGGCTTATGACAAAATCCAATACCGATGAGTGCGCGAACATGCCTCGCAGCGCAGGCGAAGCGTCCATTGGCATCCGCCCTCCAACCACCGCTGCCGCCCCGCGCGGGCTGGTTCCTCGCGGCAGCCTGGAATGGTGGCTGCTCCTGCTTGTGTTCCTGCTTATCGCCACCACCTACATGCTCGGCACCGCCGCGGCAATGTACGCATTCAGTTCGCTCAAAGCCCAGGATCGCATCAATCAGTACTACGGCGTTGTCACCGGCCTCGACAGCCTGCGTACCAATCTTGAAGCGGCAGAATCCCATCATCGCGGCTATTTGCTCACCGGCAGCAGCTTGCAGCAAAGGCTATTCCTGCACGACATTGCCCGGTCACGAATCACTCTTCAAACCATGCGGCACATGATGGCCGGCATGCCGCCGCCGGCCGGCACTTTCGTCGCGGTAGACCAGCAGGCACGCCTTAAAATCGCCAGCCTCCTGGCTGATACGCCCCCCGCTCACCCCGATGTGCGGCAAGGCCTCCCACTCGCCGCGCACCAAGCCGCCGCACCCGACCTCACACCCGAACACTGGCGCAACGCCATAGACCGCCTCCGCGGCGTATACATCAGCAAAACCGATCATGAACGCGCCCGCGCCCGCGGCCGCTTTGTATACACCGCCATCTTTGTCACGGCGTTTGCCGCATTTTTAACCGTGCTGGTGGGCCATGGCTACATCCGCATGGTTCGCAGCGTGCGCCAAACCCGCAGGCTTACAATCCGCCTTGAACACGAAGCGACCCACGACGCGCTCACCGGACTGCCCAACCGCGCGTTTTTCCTCGAATGGGTCGAGCGACATTTAGCGCAGGTGCGACGTGAAGGCTCGCGCGCCGCTGTGCTGTTTCTCGACCTCGACGGCTTCAAACAGGTCAACGATCAATTGGGCCATCGCGCCGGCGACGATTTGCTCATGGCCGCCGCTGCTCGTCTGCAACTGGTTGTGCGCGACGGCGACTTTGTAGCCCGCCTCGGAGGCGATGAGTTTGCGGTGCTCGTGCCCAGCATAGATGACCCCGACGCGCTGGCGGCGCTCGTGGCTAGAATCATCGAAGAATTCAAACAGCCACTGCTGCCAAAAATCCGCGAAGCTCCAAGCGTCTCCGTCAGTGTCGGCTATAGCGTCTACCCCGACGACGGCCGCACGCCTGCGGAACTGCTCGCCACCGCCGACGCCGCCATGTATCAGGACAAACAATCGCGCCGCACCGCCGCTGCAGCCGCACGCCACTCGCCGCGCTGAACCACCTATATGCCCAAGCGGCCCTGATTACCCGACAAATAGCCAAGGCCATTACTGTGCAGACTGCTCTTGGCTTACCACCGTCTGATTGCGATCGCGCCGCGGCACCAGCACCTGATCCCCCCGAACATCCACATAAGCCTTGCCGGCATCTATTGAGCCATACAGCCGATTAACCTCGCTTAGCATCATCAGCTTGCGGCTTGCCGGCACTTCGTAAAATCCTTCCTTCCCCGGCGGCATTCCCCACAAAACTTCATGGCCATCACGGGTGGTCAGTACAATTTCCGGAGCGGTTTTGCTCACAGCACCGCCAAAGTTGGAAAGATCAATCTCGCGTACTTGCGTATGCCAGGGTTCGGGTGCCAGCAGTTTCACCAGCTCAAGCCCCGCCTGTACGGCCGGCGAAGAAATTTTCTCGCCGCGCTTCACCGCGGCAACATGCGTATGAACGAGCCACGGCAGCCACGCCAGCCGCTCAAAATCAACCGGCAAATACGTCCCCGGCAATCGCACACCCGACGCGCTTAACAAGCAGCCCTTACCCCTGGTTATTAGAAGCGCTGCGGGCCTGCGGTACTCGGCGTCTATTTCAATGATCTGCTGGTGCGGCAGCCATGCGCGGCGCACATATACAATGCCCTTGATCCAGGCATTTTCACCGCTGCTTTGATGATCCATGTAGTGCTGCGCGATAATTTTAAGAATGCCGCCATCCAGCGGATCGCGCAAACGCGACCCATACTCGGGGTGCTTTGCATTAAAAATCGTAAAATTAACCGCTTCCTGCGCGAGCCTATCGAGAATCGCCGCCGAGAGCCATCGGGGTGAATGGGTTAACACGATGCGTTTAAGCGGCTGATGCAGCGCCCGGCTTAAACGATGCCGCGTGTAACGTAATGCGGCGTAGCCACCCCAAGCCAAACCCACCAATATGGATCCGGCCAGCACGCCGCCAACAAGCCCACGCACAATGCTCTTCATTTTCGGCTCGCGGGCCGACGGATGCTCCTGCTGTTCTGCTGTCATCAATGTCTACCGTCGTTAGGCCAATGGGGTCTCTGGCCGTCGCTCTGCTGCCGCATGGTCCCTGATGGCCATATTCACCAGCCGCCCGCAAAGCTCATCAAAGCCGATGCCGGCGCGGGCCGCCGCTTTCGGAACCAGCGAATGCGTCGTAAAACCGGGCATGGTGTTTACTTCCAGCACAAATGGCTCACCCGTTTTACCGTCAACCATAATATCCACGCGCGCCAAATGCCGCACGCCCATTGCCCGGCAAGCTTCCAGCGCCATACGCCTCACAGCCTCCAAGGTCTTTGCAGGCAAGGCTATATCAAACAGATATTCAGTATCATCGCGAACGTACTTTGCCTGATAGTCGTAAAACGCGCTGCGCGGCCGAATCTGCAGCGTCGGCAGGGCCTGTCCATCAATAACGCCAACCGTCAATTCGGGGCCGACAATGCACTTTTCCACCAGCATCGCCCCATGGCGAGCCAAGCTCTGCGCCAGATGTTCTCGCGCCGCCGGCGCACTGGCACAAATAGCGCAGTCTACGCTGCTGCCTTCGCTCACCGGCTTTATCACGCACGGATAGCCGATGCCGCTGATGGGCGTCCAGCTATCCTTAAACTTATGCGCATAGACCATCTGCCATGGCGGCGTGGCGATGTGCTGCTCCAGCAGACGGCTTTTGGCGGCGGCTTTGTCCATCGCCAGTTTCGACGCCTGCGAGCCTGATCCAACGAACGTCAGCCCGCGGTCTTCCAGTATTTTCTGGAGTTGTCCATCTTCTCCGAACGTGCCATGCAGCGCCGGAAACACCACATCGCACGGACGATGGTCAAGCGCCGAAAGATCGTCCGGTGAAATATCCGATTTAAACACCTGATAGCCGCTGCGTTCCAGCGCCGCCGCAATCTGCGCTCCCGTCTGCAGCGATACCTCCCGTTCCGCCGAAATGCCGCCAGCGAGTAAGGTGACATGCACCGACTGCGGATTTCGCTCGCCTTTTAACGCCCTGCCTGAGTCATCCATGACTAAGCCTCCTTCAGTGCTTCGGCCAACCCGTTACACCGGCGCCCGGTGCGCCCAAGCCTCGAAGCCAAACACAACTACCAGATTACCACTTCCGGTTCGAGAATAATATCAAACTTTTCGCGTACGCGGTCGCGCACCTGTGTAATAAGCGAGAGCACGTCGGCCGAGGTTGACCCGACCGCCGCGGTTATAAAATTGGCGTGCCGCTCCGACACTTCCGCCCCGCCGACACGCAGCCCCTTCAGGCCGGCCTGGTCTATCAGCTTGCCCGCCGAGACGCCGTTGCTGTTGCGAAATATGCAGCCCGCGCAGTTCGACCCCAACGGTTGGGTGTTCTTTTTGTACATCCATATTTCCCGCAACCGCTCGTTGAGGCGTTCAGGCGCATCGGGCGTTAAATCAAAAACAGCGCCCAAAATAAACCGGGCATTGATATTGCTGCGTCGGTATTCAAACACCAGGTCTTCTCGCTTCCGCAGATAAATCTGACCGCTCTGATCCATCACCTCCACCTCAAGCACATGCGAGCCAATGTCGCCAAACGCTCCGCCCGCGTTCATCTTCAGTTCGCCGCCGACCGTGCCCGGAATGCCCGCCAGGCATTCCAACCCGCCCAACCCAAGGCGAATCACATCTTTAACCAGCCGCTGCATGTCATAGCCGGCACCCGCATAAACGTGCGATTCGCCTCGCACCTGCATCTTTTTAAACTCCGGCTGATCAAGACACAGCACCGCCCCATCCACGCCGGAATCTTTTACCAGCAGGTTCGCGCCGCCTCCCAGCACATACATCGGAATGTTGTTTTCGCGCAGGCGGGCCACCACCTGCTGCAACTCCACAACGTTTCGTGGCTGCACGAAATAGCGCGCCGGCCCGCCAAGGTTAAACCATGTCCGCGGGGCCAACGGCTCATTCTCTTTTACAATCTCAGCGAAGTCGGCGAACCAGCTCATGCGTTACTTCCCACACCGGGCCGGCCCCCATGGACACCACAAGGTCGCCATGAACAAGCTCCTGCCCCAGATACGTCACAATTTCTTTGAACGTCGGAATATACACCGCCGTTCGTCCATTACTCTTAATCAGTTCCACCAACTGATCCGCCCGTATCTCACGCCGATCTTTTTCGCTGTCACGAACAAAAAAGATGTCCGGCACAACGGTAATATCGGCACTTGAGAAGCTGCGGGCAAAATCATTGAGTAAAAATCGCGTCCGACTATGCTGATGCGGCTGAAACACGCATATCAGCCGCCTCGGATTGTAATGCTCACGCAGTGCCATCAGCGTTGCGCGTATTTCAGTCGGGTGGTGGCCGTAATCATCTATGACGGTTATGCCCCCAAACTCCCCCAAATGCTCGCTCCGGCGGTGGGCGCCTGTAAATGTTTCCACCGCTGCGGCAATGTCCGGCCACCCAACCCCCGAATGGTGCGAAATGGCCGCCGCAACTAGTGCATTAAGCACGTTATGCCGCCCTGCGATGCGCAGCGACAACTCTCCCGTCACTTCGCCCTTGTACCGAACGCCAAAATCAATCCGCTGGTCATGCTGGCTAATGTCCACCGCTTGCCAGGTTGCCCCCGCCCCAATGCCGAAGGTCTCCACCGGAGCTTTGGCCGATGCCGCCGCCCGCGCGCAGGCGCTGTCCTGATGATGCACCAGCACCCGCCCCTGAGCGGGCACATTGCCCACAAACTCCCCAAACGCCCCAATAATTTCGTCGAGGTTGCGGTAATAGTCGAGATGATCTTCCTCTATATTGAGCACTGCGGCTATACGCGGCCGCAGGTTTAGAAAGCTGCGGTCGTACTCGCAAGCCTCCACCACAAAAAGCTCCCCCAGCCCGCCATGTGATGAGCCGCCCAACTGCGGTGCCACCGCCCCGATCACATAACTAGGGTCCAGCCCGGCCTTCGAGAGTACATAAGAAGTCAGCGCCGTCGTGGTAGATTTTCCGTGTGTTCCCGCAATCGCAATGCCGCAGCGCAGGTTCATCGCCTCGCCCAGCATTTGCGCATACTTCATTACCTTAGCCCCGCGCTTTTGCGCGGCCGCCAGTTCCGGATGATCCGGCCTTATCGCCGCGGAATACACGAGAACTTCCACCTGCGGGTCCAGAGCACCTTGCTCCGCACCATCCTGAATTTTGCAGCCCAGTCGCGCAAGCCGCTGCGTCGTCTCCGAAGCCGTCTGATCACTGCCTGAAACAATGGCGCCAGCTTGAAGCAACATCTGCGCCAGCCCGCTCATGCCGCTGCCGCCGATTCCCACAAAATGAATGCGCCGCCCCGCAAACGCATTGGCCCCCGGCTCTCCCGAAAAATATTGAGGCTTCACCATCGCCGCATCCATTGCCAATTCAGTTGACATTGCTATAAGCCTCCATGCTTATTTCGCCGCCGGTTCAACGCCCGCCGACACCAGTTTAACAATTGCTTCGCTTATCTGCGCAGCCGCACGCGGCTTAGCCATCGCTGTTGCAGCCGCGCGCATACGCTGCCGCTTGGCCATATTTGACATCAAATCCATCAGCGCCGGAGCCAGCAACGCACTGGTGCGGGCCGCATCCTTCTGGTCCGGCAGCATAACCGCCGCTGCGCCATTCACCAATTCCCGCGCATTGGCCTCCTGATGCCTGTCGCGGTGAAACGGGTACGGCAGAAGAATCGCCGGTACACCGCATGCCGTCAGCTCGGCGCAAAGCCCCGCTCCCGAGCGGGCAATCGCCAGGTCTGCCGCCGCCCATACCAGATCCATTTCATCGCAGTAATCCAGCACTTGCCAGTGCGGTAGCCCAAGTTCCGACACTTCCTTCCGCACCGCCGCAGCCTGGTCCAACCCCGTCAAATGCAATATCTGCCAGTTGCCGCCGCTCCCGCCGCCCGACAGCATCGCCCGCAATCGCGGCTCGTGCCGGGCCATATATAAAACGGCATCATTAATCGTTTTTGCGCCTAACGAAGCACCGGTGATAACCAGGGTTTGGCGATCAGCCGCCAACCCCAGCCGCACCATGGCCGCCGCGCGCTGCCCATGCGTAATGCTCTCCCTAATGGGGCAACCGGCGGTAATGATCTCGCCGCGGCATCGTTTGCGCCATTCCGGCATCGGCCATTGCGAAAATATCGTCTGCGCCCTGCCTAACAAAAACTGGTTCGCCCGTCCCGGCAACCTGTCCGGATTAATCAGCACCACCGGCACACCCCGCCGAAACGCTTCACGCGCCGCCGGACCCGCCGCATAGCCACCCAGCGCTACCACCGCAGCCACACGTTGTTCCTGCATAAACCTGCGCCACTGCTCGCACGTACGACGCCACGCACCATAAAAGCCCGGCAACTTGAAAATATTGCGCGGCACCGGCTGCACCTTCTGCGCAACATAGTCGCTGCCATAGCCGCTAAGCAATCGCCGATCTATCGCGCGCGGAGTTGCCGCCCAAACCAGCCGCAACCGTCGGCCAAATCGCTCCCTTAGCTTTTCAGCAATGGCCAGCCCCGGGTACAGATGCCCACCGGTGCCCCCGCCGGCCATAATCACAACCAGGCTTCCGCCGACCTCGGCATCCGGCCCGGCCACCGCCCGTGGGCCAGCAGCCTGCGACCCTTGAACAAAACCGTTATCCGCCGACAGCAGGCTCATGCCACTCCCTTTGCCACCGAAGGCGAGTGCGTACCCACTGGCCGCAGCGGCAGGCTGCTGGGCGTTTGCGAGCCAGACCAGTCCGCCGCAGCCCCCGACATACCCGCCCCTTCGAGCCGTGACACGCGCTCAACGCTCATCATCACCCCCACAGCCGCACACGTTAATATCCAGCCCGTCCCACCCGATGAAATCAGCGGCAGTGCAATGCCCTTGGTGGGTACCGTCACCGTTACAACGGCAATGTTCATGGCCGCCTGCAGGCTCACCATCGCCGTTACGCCAAAGGCTATCATTTTGCCGAACAAGTCTTCCGCCCTTGTGGCAATCCTCCAGCCGGCCACCGTCAGCGTCACATACAAAAGCACCACCACCATGCAACCAAAAAAGCCCAATTCCTCTGCAATAAGGCTGAAAATAAAGTCGGTACTGTCTTCAGGCAGATAACCCATTTTTTGTATGCCATTGCCCAACCCACGCCCGCCGACGCCTCCGCTCGCAAACGACAATAACGATTGAATTGGGTTGTAGCCCGCCCCCTTCGGGTCGGCATGCGGGTGCATAAACACCATCAGCCGCTCCAGCCGATACGGGTTGCTTAAAATCGCAAAATAGGCCACCACCGCGAGTACCGGCACCAGCAGAGCCACATGCCACCACCGGCAACCCGCCATCAGCAGCATTACCATGCATACGCCGCCGATCAACACGGTCGTGCCAAAGTCTTCTTTCAAAATCAGCAGACACAAAAAGCCCATCACCGCCACCAGCGGCAAAAACCCCCGGAAAAAATCAGTAATCACTCCCGCCTTGTGCACCGCATACGCCGCCATAAACATAATCAGCGACCATTTGGCCAACTCCGAGGGTTGAAAACTTATGCGGTGCCCTCCAAGCCGCACCACCAGCCAGCGCCGGGCGCCATTGATGTCCGCCCCCAAATGCGTCAGTACCAACGCCAGCAACACCACCGCCGCCACCACCAGGTACGTCGTCACCGACGAAATAAGCCCCGGACCGAGCAAGCGACGGTAATCCAAGCGCCAAAACACAAACATCGCTAAAACGGCGATCGCCGCATGTACCCCTTCCGGGTTTACAAAAAACGCCTTAATCCAATCATGCGACTGCATGCCAACACGCGCATTGGCGCTTTGCGTCATCAATACGCCAATGCCCAACAACGCCATGCATACAAGCAGCAATACCTGATCCAGCGATAGCGCAATCGGCCGAATCGCCAAACGCCAGCGGCGTCCCAAACGGTAAGATGTTTCGCCATCGCTCACAGCAGTCGCCAGCTCCATTCACAAAACACAGCTTTGGTCACCAAACATTCATCATTCTTCAGGCGGCCGCGAAATCAATCTTCGCGACCGATAACGCCTGTTCTTATTGTCGTAAAACCGGCGCTCGAACAAACAATTTTTATAACCGTTCATTCTTCGCCAGGTCGGCCAGCCAAACGGCATCTTCAAACCATCTCCCGCCTGTTCACACACCCCGGCCTCAACAATTGCCGCCAAGGCGCTACCGCAGTTTCACCGTGGCCAGCGCCAATGCCGCAAACAGCGCCGAAAGCAGCCAAAACCGCACCACAATCTGCTGCTCACTCCATCCTTTTATATGAAAATGATGATGAATTGGACTGCATAAAAACAATCGCCGCCCATGCGTGGCCTTAAAATATCCCACCTGCAGCATCACGCTCACCGCCTCCACCACAAAAATGCCGCCCACCAGCAGCAGCATGGGTTCCTGCCGAATCACAATCGCCACATATCCTATGGTGCCGCCCAGCGCTAAAGAACCGGTATCTCCCATAAACACCTGCGCCGGGTTGCAGTTGTACCACAAAAATCCGAGGCACGAGCCTGTGATTGAGCCGCACATCACCGCCAATTCGCCCGAAAGCCTTATGTGATTAAAGTTAAGATTCGCCGACCAACGGGCATCGCCTGTTACATACGCCAGAATCATAAAAGCAAAGCTGACAATCGCCATACAGCCCGAAGCCAGCCCATCCATCCCGTCGGTAAGGTTTACCGCGTTGCTCGTGCCTGTAATCACCACCACCGCTATCAGCGCAAATAAATAGGTCGGCAACACCCAATGGCTCGGCAACAACGGCCAGTTCAAATAATGTGCCGCCGCATACTTACCGTGGTAATAAATGAATATCGCCAGCAATACCCCCAGCCCCACCTGAAACAGAAGTTTCTCCCACGCGAACAAGCCATCCCGGCTGCCGGGGTTACGCCGCTTCTGCGTTAACTTCAGCCAATCGTCAACACCGCCTACCGCCCCAAGCCACAGCAAACACAGCAACCCCATATCAATATAAAAGTTATCCAACCGACTGAACAAAACCGTTGAAACAACAATCGTGCCCAAAATCATGATGCCGCCCATCGTCGGCGTATTCGCTTTGTCCTTGGTCTTGGCGTTAAGGCCGGCGTGATTAAACTCCGGCACATCGCCCAGCTTTTGCTTGATCAACCAGCTAATCACGCGCTTGCCGGAAATCAGCACCAGCAAAAAGCTGAACAAAATGGACAAAGCCGCACGAAAAATGACGAGCAGCAACGGCGTTTGCTGGTCAATCCAGCCATGGTGCACCATCCATTGTGCCAACAGATACAACATACAACATTCTCCTGCCCGCAAAAGGCCTTCTACGCCTGGTGCACCATCGCCGCCGGCTCCGCCGGCTCCAAAGCCTTCAGCACGTCTTCCATTCGCATCCCACGCGAGCCTTTCAGCAAAATCAATTCGTCTCCCTTTAACAGCCCTTTCAGCAAGGCGCCAGCCTGCCCGGCTGAATCAGCCTGCTCGCTCGCCACCCCCTGCCTTTGGGCCTCCTCGGCAGCCAACCGCATCTGCGGGCCTACCGCCACCAGCAGGTCTATCTGATGATGCGCTACGCATCGGCCAATCTCGCGGTGGCAGGCCTCGCTCGCAGCCCCCAGTTCCAGCATGTCGCCGAGAATCGCCACCCGCCGCCGCCGCCCCGCCGGAAAGCGAGCGAGCACCTCCAACGCCGAGGCTACGCTTGTCGGGTTTGCGTTATATGCGTCGTTAATCACGATATGTTCACCCATCCGCTGTGACTGCAGCCGCATCGGCGCCGGCTTCAGGCGAAGCAATCCCTGCGCTATCAGATCATCATCCAAACCCATGCGGCGCGCCACCCCTATCGCCAGCAGCGAGTTTATCACGTTGTGCCGGCCCAACAGCGGCACTGTAAACCGCCGGCGACCATTGAGCGAAAACTCAACCCCCTCAGGCTTTTCTACAATTTCCGTCGCCTCAAGCTCCGCTCCCGTGCCACCATAGCCCACCGTAAAGCGGCTGATGCGCGACATGCGCAAGGCCTCTACCAGTTCGGGCGAATCGTTCGGCATAAACAGCACCGCCCCATGCGCTACATGCCGCACCAACGAGGCCTCTTCACGCGCCACGCCAGCCAAATCACCGAAAAATTCCAGGTGCTCCATCCCTACGCTCGTAATCACCGCTATATCCGGCTGCGCCACCAACCCCAGCGACTCTACTTCGCCCGGTGAGTTTGTCCCGATCTCCACCACCACAAACTCATGCTGCGGCTCAACCGCCAGAAGCGTCAGCGGCAAACCGATGTTGTTGTTAAAGCTCTTGGGGCTGGCATATCCCATAAACCTGGTGGACAGCACCTCATAAATAATTCCCTTGGTGGTTGTCTTACCGTTCGAGCCACCCACCGCTATCACACGCGTGCGCCACTCCCGCCGTACCGCCGCCGCCAATCTATTTAGCGCCTTCACCGTGCTGTCGGTCGCCAGCACCGTTACGCCCACCCGCTCCGCCTTCGCGAGCAAGTCCGCTGATACCTCGCCATCAAGCACGATGCCCGCGGCGCCGCGGCCAATGACATCCGGCAGAAATTCACGCGCATCAAACCGGGCGCCCTTGATTGCAAAAAACAAATCTCCCGGCATTGCCTGCCGGCTATCAGTACATATACGCCCTGTAAAGCCAATCTTCCCGCGCGTGAGCCGCCGGCCCAGTGTCACGCGCCTTATCTGATCAAAACTCCATGGCTCCATACCCGCTACACCTCCACCATGCCGGCCCGCCGCGACTGCAGCGCGGCCTTCGCCTCGGCCACATCGTCAAACGGCAACTTTGTTGTTCCCACAATCTGATAATTCTCGTGCCCCTTGCCCGCTATCAGTACCACATCGCCCGCCCGTGCCGACTCAATAGCCGCGGCAATGGCCGCACGCCGCTGCTCAACCACCCTGGCACGATGTCGCTGGCTAAAGCCGTCCAAAATCATTTCAATAATCTTCGCCGGGTCTTCCGTCCGCGGGTTGTCACTGGTCACAATCACTTCATCGGCCAGTCTTTCCGCAGCCGCGGCCATCTTCGGTCGCTTGGTCACATCACGATCCCCCCCACACCCAAACACACAGATAATGCGGCCCTGCGTCCACGGCCTTATCGCAGTCAACACGTTTTCCAATGCGTCGTGCGTGTGCGCATAATCTACAAATACCTGAAAGGGCATATCCGCACGCTTTTGCTCCGGCACGGTCACCGGCTCCAGCCGCCCGGGAACACAATCCAGCTTTTCCAAACCGGCAACCGCCGTATGCACGTCCACACCAACCGCGCAAAGCCCGCCCAACGCGCACAGCAAATTGTACGCGTTGTGCCGGCCTACAAAACCCGTTTGCAATTCCACCGCAGAGCCGAAAGGATGTTCAATTTTCAGGTGCATCCCACCCGCATCCATTCGAACGATATGTCCCAAATAATCCGGCGTCTGATCCACCCCTCGTCGGGTTGAACCACCCGCCACGCCATATCGCCATATACGAGCCTTGCAGCTTTGCACCATGCGGTCACTCCACGCGTCGTCCGCATTTACCACCGCATACGCCGAAGATGCCAAACCCTCAAACAGCAGCGCTTTGGCTGCGGCATAGTTTTCCATCGTGCCATGATAATCAAGGTGATCGCCCGTTAAATTGCTGAACATCCCCACCGCAAAGCCCAGGCCCGCCAGACGCTGCTGATGCAGAGAATGGCTGCTCGCTTCCAGCACAGCATTTGAAAGCCCATTGCGGCGCATGCGGGCGAACAAATCAGCCAACTCAATCGGGCCGGGAGTCGTCATGCTGCTTTCCGCAACCACTGCGCCATCATCCGTTTGCACCGTCCCCACCAGGCCGCACCGTTGCTGCGCCGCCGCCAACCCCGCCCGCACCAGATACGTCGTTGTTGTTTTACCATTCGTGCCCGTCACTGCCAGCAGCCGCAGCGATGCCGCGGCATCACCCGCCATGCGATGGGCCAAATACCCCAGCGCCGCAGCCGCATGCGCCACCTCCACGCCTACAACACCCGCCGGAAGTTTCGCCCCCTGTAGCGTCGCACGCTCCGCTGCAACTGCAACCACGCCCCGTGCAACCGCATCGGCTACAAACCTGCCCCCATCCGCCCGCACGCCCGAGCGAGCCACAAACATATCGCCCGCGCGTGCCTGGCGGGAATCTTCAATCACGCGCTCAATCACCGGGTCTGCCGCGCCATGCACCGCCAAACCCGCCAACGGCAATCCTGCTAGTAATTGGCTTAATCGCATTTTACGACGCTTTCATTTTTCGGCGGGCTGCCTCACCCGCCTGCCAGCCAGCCTAGTGTGACAATCCCTTGAGCTTCTTCATCTCCGCTTCTTTACCCCACCAGGGGTCGGTCTGCGGCCCCTGGTCGGGCGGCACCTGCATATACAGCAGCGACTTTTCCAAAATCTTCGAGCACGTCGGCCCCGCCACCGTGCCGCCAAAATGCCCTAAATGCGGATTGGGTTTGTGAACTGCCACCACGCAAATTAGCCGTGGATACGGTGTCGGACCGCCCGCGATAAATGTCGCATTGTATTGATGCGCGTGGTACCGATCAGCTCCGGGAATAGCCAGGTTCGCCGTACCCGTTTTGCCAAACAACCGGTAATACCGCGAAATCGAGTATTGCCCCGTTCCACGAACCATTACCTGTTCCAATGCGCCGCGCATTTCATGGCAAACGTGCCGCGAAATAATTCGCCGCCACTGCGGCGGGCCTGCCAGTTGGCTCCATTCATACACCGGGCCACCCGGCGCCTGCACCGCCTGCACAATTTGCGGCGTCGGCAAAAGACCGCCGCTCCCAAACACGCAAAACGCCCTCGCCAATTGCAGCGCCGTCACACCCACGCCATAACCAAAGCTTGCCGATGTCAGCGTGCCGCGAGTCCACTGCGCCTCCGGCCGCACCAGACCAGGCGAATCGCCCGGCAGCGCACAACCCGTCATCCGCCCAAAGCCAAAGGCCCGCACGCCCGACGCTAGCAGCGGTATGCCCATCTTCCACCCGACCTGCGTCATGCCAATGTTGCTCGAATGCACCAATATGTCCGTCACCGATAATTCGCCGTAGCCATCAACATCCGTTATCAGCCGGCCTGTCGGGTCTCGATACCTTCCATCATGGCAATTGAACATTTCATTGAGCGTCACGACATGATGCTGCAGCGCCCAGGCGACATTAAACGGCTTGAATACCGAACCAGGTTCAAACGGATCGGTCACGGCTCGATTACGCCAATATTTTTCCGGCGCGCTTTGATAATTGTTCGGATCCAACGGCGGATAATTCGCCATCGCCAGAATATCCCCATTGCGGGGGTTCATTACGACCGCCGAGCCGCTTGCCGCCTCAAACTTGCTACAGGCCTTGTCGAGTTCCTCTTCCGCAAAGCCTTGAATGGTCGAGTTAATTGTCAGCCAAACCCGCATGCCGTCGTTCGCCGGCTTATAACCGTGTTTGTCTATCCACAGTGCTCGCTCGGCTGCGTCTTTTACATAAACCAAATCTCCCTGCCGCCCCACCAACAGCGCATTAAGTTGGTTTTCAAGCCCCTGCAGACCGGTTTGCGAGTTGGCAAAGCCAATTACCTGCCCCGCAAAGCTCCCCAGCGGATACACCCGCCGCGTGGAGCGGTCAAACCGAATGCCGTCCAACGCATGATAGTAAAGTTCGGCCTCTCGGCTGTGCCCATGGCGAATGTCCGCCATCGCTTTCTTTTGAAGCTTGTTTCGCAGTGCCGCAAACCGCGCATAAAAAGAATAGTCCACGCCGCGCTTAAGCCACAAAAACCTTCGCAGCGAACCATCTTTGTAATACAGATGCGTCTTGAACGTCTCCATTACCTGATCGGGCGTGCAGTTAAGCAGCGGTGCAATGGTGCGAGCCATCAACTCACGTGCTTCAACGGCATCATTGCCGCTTAGCGCATTAAGCTTGCCCTGCGGATCCATAATATAGCCGGGATCAGCATACATGCTGTAAATGCGCACGCTGCCAGCAATTAAGGTCGAATCACTCGTGTAGATCGAGGCACGCCGAGCCATAATCGCCACGCGTGCCACATGCTGGGCACGCAGCTCTTGCAAATCGGCCCGCGTCACATGCGTTTGCAGCCATCCCACCCGTCCCATAAGCCCAACCAGCAATGCCGCCGCCGCCAGCAGCACCAGGCTCGATAGCCAGTTAGCACGCCTTAAAAGATTCATCATACTTCCCCTCCCAGCATGATCTCACCCAACGGGCCACGGGGTTCAGCCCCGAGGGCCGAGCCGGTCAGCGGCAACGTCCCGGGGGCCGTTGGTCGCACCGGCTCCGCTCGCCACACGTCCATACTCGCCGCGCGCGACATCTTCTGCATCACGGCCCTCCCGATTGCGAAGCATCATGTGAAAACAAACTCAGAGGTACCGGCGCAACCGCCGGCTGCACCACCGGCCCATTTGCTGCCGGCTGCGTCGCTGACACGCCCTGCCCACCAGCAGCCTGCGCCGCCGCTGCCTGCCGCGCCAGCCTGCGCGTAAGCGTCATCGTGTTGGTATTGGCCGCAATTTGCGTTTGCTGATCCCACAAGATGTGTTGGCGCGAGAGTATTTTGCCGTACAGATGCGCGCATTGACTGGTCAAATTAATCTGCTCTTGCCGCATGCCCAAAAGAGCCGCCGCCATGAGCAAAAAACCAATCATCGCTGCTATAAGTTTCAACATGAGGGCCTGCCATCCCTGCAGTTTGCCCCGGCAGCGCTACGGAATCCTTCCACAGCAACTTTCGCCGCCGACATTTTAGAGCCGCTAATAGTATATCACGCTTTTGCCACAAGCAAAGCAAATTTCCACAACAATACAACCGATGCAACTGGCGTATTGGGGATAAAGCTCAATAACGGCTCCCAGAGCGCCCTTATCGTGCATGTCGGCCCCGGTTCTTACCGCTTCGTTTATAGCCCAACTGGCATACACCAATAACTGCCTGATCCCGCAAATGCGTAAGCGGCCCATCCTGATACATTTTGCCCAGGACTCCGCGTACAGTTCGTACGGAACCTACGTCGCCGCGCCCGCAAGGCCCACATTGCAGCATTCCAAAACTCCTTGAGCCTCAGTAATGACTTTACCTATGTTACTGTTGCGTCATCCGCGATCAGGATTGCGTTAAACATCTCCGCGTCGCCGGGAAAATGAGGCAAGGCTTCCTGCCTTACAGCCGTGATGGCAACAAATTATCGCACAGCGCGACAGTAAAAGTCCTTAAGAATCTTTGGGCGTTTATGTGCCGAACGGTTTCTGCGGCCATGCGAAAAACATTGCGCACGCGTCAGTTCGCCGCTGCATCGCCAGCTTTGACCTCGCCTCCACCTGGCGGCGAAATCAGCCCCAGCGCTCCCAATGAAAAAAACTGCACCGCGCCGCATTGATTGCAGATAACCGCCGCCGCCGGCATGCTCGTTCCAGGGTACTTCACCTCACCCGCCTCTTCATATACCGGCACCGCAATGGGTAAGCCATGAATCATCTGTTGCCCCTTCTTGCGGCATACCGCACACTCACCTTCTAAGCCGCGCTGCTGCAGCGCCTGAGCCACCGCCGGAACGTAATTTTCAAACACCGACATCGTTCACATCCTTCAACAAAATAAAATAGACCACCTTGGGGCCGGCGGCACCAATCGCGTCCGCCAATATTGCCACGCGCTTCGTCATCGTATAAACCGCATCCGCCCCACGTTGGGTATGAGCGCCCAGTTAACATGATTGCTTATCCTGAAGCCCGCAGGCCAATACACCATAAATGCTTTGCCCAGCAGGTACCTCTGCGGCACCACACCCAGCGGGAGGTGCAAATCGGCCAGCGCCGGCTCAACCGTGTACCAATAGCGACTGTCGCCGCTGTAATTAGAGTTATCGCCCAAAGCAAAATATTGCCCTGCTTTGAGCGTTATCGGATGATTTTCACAACCCGTCCCCGGAAACGTAACCGTCGGATTCGCCGGGTCCGGTCGCCGCATCTGCGTGTAGTAAATATCACGCATCAGTTTCACATGCCGCAGCACCGCCGCACCGGTAACATCTATATAAACCCGCGGCACCTCCGGGCCATTTTGCTTTTCCAAGGCTACAAAATCGGCGGCATCGTTTCGCGTCCATTTCGGCGAATACTGCAACACCAGGCGCCCATCCAGCCAGAATCGCACCTGATGATCCACATTACTCATGGCCACCGCGTACGGGTGGTTGGGCCGCAGCGGGCCGATGTGCTTTACGAAGTCGCATGCGGCCGGCGCGATAGCATCAAACCGCCGCGGCTGCTTCGCCCATACGCCCAGCGCCAGCGTGCCATCATGCGAAAGCGCCACGCGGTAGCGATTATCAGCCTTGCCTAAAACCATGCTGATGGATCCATCCGGCGAGCTTGAGGTCCATACAGTGCGCAGGTACAAATCGCCCACCAGGTCTCGCCCACGCACCAGCGGATCCATCACCGAATCGTCATACCCAATGTTGTTCGTCAGATAACTGCCGCGCTGCTTAAAAGACAATCGCCCGCGAGTGTCAGGTTGCGGCGCCGCAAACTTGATCACCGGTCCGCCTGTGGCCCAATCACCGGCATAACGATGGCTTACCACCCCCACCCAAGGTGTTGTCCATACCGTATCGTTCAGGCGCATCTTACCGGCATCGGTCGGGTAATAGTCATTGTTGTAAACAAGTTGCAGCATCGCCTTTTCCACCGCCGGCGGCTTGCGCGCTATCAACCCGTTGACAAACACATCCCCATCCACAATTTCAATGGTTTCACCCGGCAGGCCGATCAGCCGCTTGATGTAGTTTTCCTGCCCCTGCATAGGCTCTTTAAAGACGATTACATCCCAGCGTTTAGGCTTGCTGAACCAGTACAAATACCGCATCACCAAAATACGATCGCCGTTGTACACATACGGAAACGCCGCCGTTGTTGTGCCGCTGTCGTCGCTAGTTACCACCTGCCGAAGTTTATATGGATCAGGCAACTGGCCCCGGTCTATCTGTACCACATTATGGCAGTTCGGACATTGCAGATTGTTGGGCACGGCAATGCCATAGGGGTCCGTCAGTTCGCCGGTGCTCATGCGAAGCATTTTCCATTCGTTGGGCGCTACTCTGGCCCATTGCTGATCCACATTCGCATCAACTGAAAACTGATAGCCGCATTTGGGACATATCACACGCACGTGCGCACCGTTAAGCGTCGGAGCCATCGAACCTGTCGGTATTACAAACGCTTCTACTAAAAATGTGCGCCCCGTAAAAGCGAGAATCAGCGCAATAATGATCGCTTCGAGCGTTTCACGAAGACCTCCACCACGGCCATAGCTCGAACCACTTGGCGACGCAACAGTCGCTGAACGATCGGCTGCCGCAGAAATGCCAGCCAAGCTGCCCGGCAGCGTCTGGCCCGCAAACGCTTGCCCAGCCGATGGCCGCGACTCCGAAGCCGATGGCCCAGCGATACCCGCACCTGTATCTGCTGCTGCAGAATTGCCTGATGGCATTGCCGACGAACCAACCAGGTGCGACGGCACGCCCGAGGCCTCAGGCCGATTAAGCAACGGATTTTCTTCAGGGTCTATATTGCTCACAGGCGGTCATTCCTTTTGTTAACGCCGACAAAACCACCAACACGCCGCCATCGCAGCGCCGAGGCTTCACAAGCCGGCCTCTTAATGCCCCATGCCCATGGCCGCCTGGGCGGCGTCCATAACCGCTTCCGAAAGCGTCGGATGGGCATGAATGGTCTGGGCAATTTCAGTTTTAGTGGCTTCAAGACGCTTCGCCAGCACCAGTTCCTGCAATATCTCTGTTGCCTCAGCACCCAGAATATGCGCGCCCAGCAGTTCGCCGTACTTTTTGTCGAAAATTAATTTGACGAATCCATCGGTCTCGCCAATCGCCTGCGCTTTGCCATTGTTGGCCAGCGCGTAGCGGCCCACTTCGTACTCAAGGCCCTTTTCTTTACACGCTTTTTCCGTAAGGCCCACGCTCGCCACCTGTGGATAGCAGTACGTGCACCCGGGCACAAGTCCATAGTCCATTTCGCGGTCGCTGGCCTTAAACATATGTTCCACCGCCAGGGTCGCCTCCAGGCTCGCCACGTGCGCCAGCCACGGCGGGCCAATCACATCGCCGGCGGCATATATGCCCGGCACATTGGTCGCAAAGGTCTTATCCACCCGAATGGCGCCGCGTGCTATTTCCGGCGTTACCGCGGGGGCAAAAAGATTTTCGACATTGCCGGTAACACCCACTGCCAGAAGCACCACATCCGCCTCAACCGTGGCCGAGGTTTTATCCGCCTGGTTCTGCAGCACCGCCTTGATGCCTTCTTTATGCACTTCCACTTTTTCGGTGCGGGTGTTCGTTCGCACCTCTATGCCGCGCTGTTTGAAGATTGCTTCAAGGCGGGTGCTAACATCGGCATCTTCAATCGGCAAAATCGTCGGCAGCATCTCCACAAGCGTCACCTTCGAGCCAAACGCCTGGTACACATACGCAAACTCAACGCCAATGGCACCCGCGCCGATAATCAACAGCCGCTTCGGAATTTCGGGCAGCACCATCGCCTCCCGGCTGGTGATAATACGCTTGCCATCCGGCTTGATGCCCGGCAACTCGCGGCTGCGCGCTCCGGTGCACACGAGAATATTTGCCGCGCTGAGCGTATCAGTCACTTTGCCCGCCGCATCGCGCACTTCTACAACGCCCTTGGCCGGTATGAAGGCCGTACCCGTAAACCGGGCGACCTTGTTTTTTTTAAATAAAAATTCAATACCTTTGCTCAGGTTGCCCGCCACCCCGCGGCTGCGCTCAACGATCTTCTGCCATTGCAATCCCGCACGCTTCACTTCCAGGCCGTAGTTGGGCGCTACATGCACCATCTGATGCATCAAATGCGCATCTTGTATTAGCGCCTTGGTTGGAATGCAGCCCCAATTCAAGCATATGCCGCCCAGTTCCGATCGCTCCACACAGGCCACGGTCTTACCCAATTGCGCGGCCCGCACAGCCGCTACGTAACCGGCCGGGCCGGAACCGATAATCACCAAGTCAAAAGAACCACTTGCCACGCATCAAGCTCCTGTTAAATTTGCTAACCAACCTCTGCCAGGCAGAGAAGCAGATTGTATGCGATGCCCCGGCCATAGCAAACAAACCAAAACGCTTTGGCGATACCGCAGGGCAAAATCATAAATTAGCATCCTGTCCTGCTATACGGCGAATCTTCCCAAGCTGTTAAATGCAATAGACGCAGTGATCAAGATAGACACCTTGGGATGTAAAACCGCCGTTGTGGAACACATTAACGACGCTAAGGCGAACTATAATGCGCCTGTCTCACAATCCGCCTGTGACCATTTTTGATCGGGATGCGGCAAAAACCTCGCCCCCGCTACCCTGACATTCTAATACGCTTGCACCTTGGCAGCCGATAAATATTCAGGGCACTCGTGTATTTACCCCAGCGCAGCCATAAGGGCCGGGACCTATGAAAACGACCAGGCGGGTTGTTATATTTGCGGGACGCGTTCAGGGCGTTGGCTTTCGCTATACGGCCTGTGAACTTGCCAAGCCGTTGCGGCTCGCGGGTACGGTTCGTAACCTGGCCGACGGCACCGTAGAGTTGGTCGTCGAAGGATACGATCATGAAATTGACCAACTCGTGTGCGACCTGCGCAATCGCTTCGCCGGTTTCATTCTGAACGTTGTACAAACAACCGCCTCACCTGAAGGCCTTGCCGGCCCCGTAAAAGTGATATACTAGCCACCCTTAGGCCTGATGGAAGCGCGGCGGAGCCTTCCGGCGGCCTGCGGACAATTGGAGTGTCCTGTGAAGCGTCCTCACCTAACGTACCTGCTTTTGTTGACATTTGTGGTGCTCTTTGCGGCTGGCGCTTACGCGCTTGAAAATCATGCCTTCGCCCGCGCTGAGCAACTTACCGGCCTGAGCACGCTGGCCGGCAAAGGCAACAAGGGCGGGGCCTTGCACGCGGCTAATGTGGCGGCCAACTATGCCGAAACTCTCCGCTACTGGGGGGCGATAAGTATGGCCATAGCAGCAGCCGTAGCCCTGCCGGGCATCGTAGAGTATGTGCTGCTGCAACTGATGGGCTTTTCGCGCGTAGGCGCTATCGCACGTGTTACCTATTACGAGGCTATTTTTCAGCCGTTTACAATTATTGTGTTCATACTGTGCGTGGCGGCCATTGTTATTACATCGTTTGTGCCGTTCAACACCTTTGGCGAAGACACCAAAATGTTTCGGGATGTTGCGCTGTCGTTTGCGCTGATGTTCTCGTTGATTATTATGGTTTTTGCCACGGGCAAAGTGGTGGATGAAGAAATCGAAGACCGCACCATGCTCACCCTCATGAGCAAACCCATCGCCCGCTGGCAGGTGGTGTTGGGCAAATACGCGGGCATTGTGCTGTTGATACTCGTGGTGCTGGGTATTGCCACGATGACCGCGGCTTTGGGTTCTTATTTAAGGTTCTTTTCCGATAAGCGTATAGACATTGCGGTATCAGGCTCCCACGGCAAAGCGCTGCTCTTCTGGGATAACCTTCGAGGTGTTATTGCATTGCTTCCAGCATTTGTGCTGCAGTTTGGCGAACTGTGCACGCTGGCGGCCATTAGTATTGCCATCGCCACCCGTTACAGCCTCGCACTTAACATGACGGTCATTGTGCTTTTGTACATTGGGGCGAATCTCACGCGGTTTGTTCCGCTGCTGCACTTGGGCCAGCCTTGGCAGGGGTTGGCTGTGTCGGCCAGCTATTTGCTCCCGTATTTGAGCAATTTTGATTTGAACCAATGCCTGGTCTATCGGCCATTTACCGTCGGCCAGCACTACGTCAAGGGCGGCCCGACGTTATCGCAGATATGGCAATATGTTGGCCTTGCCTGCGTTTACAGCGTGCTATACATCGGCGGTGCACTGGGCGTTGCGATGGCCATGTTTCGCAACCGCGAGCTTACATGAAAAACGCACACTGCCCCGCCCCGCGCGCGCACTACAATTTTATCCCAGCTTGATCGTTAGGCTCTCTTCTGACTTGTTAACCCGATGTGCGCTGCCGGCTGGTGCGCCAGTTACTTCGGCTCTTTTAGCTGCTCGGCCTTGGGAAGGTCGCGTAGGCTGCCCAACCCAAAAACTTCCAGGAAATGCTTGGTGGTGCCATACAACATGGGGCGGCCGACTTCCTCGGCTCGACCGGTAATTTTGACCAGATTGTGCTCCATAAGCGTGCGAATAACTTCGCCGCAGGCCACACCCCGAATAGCTTCCACGTCTACCCGTAAGATGGGCTGTTTGTAGGCGATAATCGCCAGCGTCTCGAGCGCGGCGGGAGTAAGGCGTCCTTCTTCCTTTTTCTTCATCAGTCGTTGGATGTATTCGGAATACTGCGGCAGGGTGAGAAGTTGATACCCCCCTGCCCGTTCTTCAATGCGGTACGCGGCCTCGCGCGCGGCATAGTCACGGTTTAGCTCATCTACCGCGTCGCGTACGGGCTTGCTGCTGTCCAAGCCTACGGTCTGGGCCAGTTTACCGGCACTTAGAGGCATATCCGTCGAAAATAAAATCGCCTCCACAACCTGCCGCAGCGGCATCTGTTCAGACAGCTCAACTTGCGAAGCCGACACCTCGGTTGGCGCCGCCGCATCTGCGGCCTCTAGCGCATCGGCGGGCGGTGCAACGTTTTCTGCGGGGGCGGTGTCTTGCGTTTCGTTTTCCATAGCTAAGAATCTAGCCAACTACGGCCTTGGCGTCCAGCGACTTGTCGCCAGCCGCCCTCAAAACGGGTATAACTTCTTAAGAAAGCCCGCTCTGTGGCGGCGCCAAAACCGCATGGTTGTCTAGCAGGAGCCTTATGTCTAACGCATCGCCCAAAGCCGCAGAATTTAAAATAATCGAACGCAATGGCCGCCTGACGGCTTCCAGCGGCAGCCCCTGGGAGCCGAAAATCGGCTATAGCCGAGCCATAAAATGCGACCGGCATATATATGTGAGCGGCACCGTCGGCATTGAACCAGACAAAACATTCAATCCCGACGTGGCAGCGCAAGCCCGCCGGAGCCTGCAAATTATTAAGTCCGCGCTTGAGGCTTTAGATGCCAACCTCTCCTGCGTAGTTATGACCCGCATGTACGTTACCAGCATCGCCGACTGGGAAAAGGTTGCCGCGGTGCATGGCGAGTTCTTCGGCAATGTGCGACCGGCTACGGTCATGGTGCAGGTTGCCAAGCTCATTGATGATGCCGCCCTGGTAGAAATAGAAGCCACTGCGGTTGTGCCGTAAGCCGCGATCTGGCGTAACCCGGTATTTTTTAATCGCTAAGGAAGCCAATAAATGCTGCCTTCAAAAGCCCGATCCGCTACCCTTTATAATACCGCGATCCATAAACCCTTAAACCGGGTTAACATTTTCTTGCTTCTACCGATTCTATTACTTACAGTGCAACCGGCACTGGCGGCAAGTCATCCATCCCAATCTGCCGCAGCCACACAGGCAGCGGCAAGCTCAACGACCCAACCTTCTGCAACTACCAAAGTTCAATCGCACGTGAAAAAGATCATCGTACCAAAGCCCCCCTCTCAAGGTGCGCTGGTCGTAGATGCTGCGGGACATTTAGATGTGCAAAAAGGGGTGGTCACCAATGTGTTCGTCTTCGACAAGGCCCAGCCAGGTTGGCCCAAATCCATGCGAATACTACCATCTGAATCGCTGGAACTTATGCAGTACGCCGCGCCGCGATATCCGCATGTTGCCATCAGCGGGCACATTATGGTTTTTGAGCATACGCGCTATCTTTTTGCTTTGCCCGACATCAGGGTAGTTGGCGCGCCGGCCCGCCATGGTAATACCGCCGCTGCACCGGTACCGACAACTGCTCCCAAAAACCCGGAAGTGTTGCTGCGTTCACTATTGTCGCACCGTATTTCGGCAGCGGTGGAATTGCCGGCAAACCTGCACGGCCCCGCCATGGAGGGCGCACTTTTGCCCAACAATATCGGGAAAAAGGCATTTCCACTATTGCGCGAAGGAACTTATATTTGGAACCAAAATGGTCGGTTGACCTTTGACCCTATCACCAGGGAATGGACCTTTGTTTTTACCGCCCCAAATCTACAGCGACACTCGCCATCCATTATGCTGCTGCCGTGCCATTACTTGCAGATGATGATCGCCGACCAAAAGACCAAAGGCACGAACATCAATTTCCGCATCAGTGGTCAGGTAACCTGCTACCGGGGCCGCAATTATCTGTTGCTTACCTATATTCAGGTTCAGCACAATTTCAGCCGGTTTTGAAGCACAGTACGTCACCCATCGCGCGCAACGCGGTGGGTCAGGCAGGTACTTTCTAACAGCATTACAAGCCTTGCAGAGCCTCGTGGCATACGCGATTATTTGCGACTCTTGCGATAAACTATCAGCAGCACAGGCGCTCGTAGCTCAGTTGGATAGAGCGGCGGTTTCCTAAACCGCAGGTCGTAGGTTCGAGTCCTATCGGGCGCAGTTCGATAAACCACACGCGGC
>JBMFVX010000031.1:0-26825 GCA_049965775.1 Phycisphaerae bacterium | reverse complement strand
GCTCTCCGCATTGTGCTTCGTTTGGATATTGCGAATAAGAGCCCCTGCCGGAGTGCCAAAAAATATGGCCGCACCCGCTCGACGGCACGACGGCACGACGCGCGGCGATTTTTTACGCGGCCCTTGGATCGCGCCGATTTTATCGGCACCACCGGACGCCTTTTCTGGGTGCAAGGCCTGCGGCTGGCCTCGCTCTGAAGCAAGACGCAGTGTCCCACCCTCGGACCGATGCAGGCAAGATGCCTGCGTTACCAGCACTACCGGCCGACTGCCTTAACGAAAATGGCCGCACCCATCACCCCGCATAAGCGCTACCGCTGGCGGGCGATTACGTTTACAATCCGCTCGCATGAAACCAGTGTCCTTACCATTTTGGCGGCGCATGCCCACAACCCTGCTGTCGGCCCTGCTCGGCACAGGTATGGTGGGCATGCTTGGCGGCTGCGTTGAACGCTCCATTACGGTTGTCACCAGCCCGCCGGGGGCCAAAGTCTACCTCAACGATGTTGAACAGGGCACCAGTCCCGCCAAGGTTCCATTTGAATGGTACGGCGTTTATGACGTTCGTCTGCGGGCTACAAAAAACATCGGCACGCCCGAACACCCCAAGTTGGTGTATTACTACCTGCATACGCACAAAACTGCCCACGCCCCGTGGTTTCAGTGGATCGGCCCGGACCTCATCGCCGCCATTTTGCCCATGCACTTTAAGGATGACAAAATCTGGGCGTTTATTCTTCCACAGGTGCCGGAGGACTCGGCAAGCCAACTCATCAAAAACGCCAACGAACTCAAGGCGCAGCTGCCGCCGCCGGGCAAGCATTAGCGCTGTCAAGTGCTGATCAAAAGTTGGCGCCTTTGCTAAGCGGTTTCCTTGAGGAAACCGACTCTCCGCCTGCTCTCGCGACCCGCAGGCCGCGCCAACGACATTGAACCCTCTCGACACTGACTCGCGCTCGCCGCTTGGATAATCTTATTGCAAATACTTTTTCCGTTTGCGGCAATGCCGATTGACCCGATTTGCGGTGGTTTCGGCGTGCCCTGCGGCGGGGCCGCCTTTTGCGTTGCAGGTCTCATTCCTGCCCGGCCAGCGCCTGCGTGAACGCTGCCCCATCAATAAACAGGGAAAAGACGATGCGCAAAACTTTAATGGTCTTCTTGGCGACGACTTTTCTTGCGGCACTCGGCGGATGCGCCGGGACCAAGCTTCACGACATAATCTTTGCCTACCGCAATCCAAATAATTGGGATGACCAATATTGCCAATCCACATGGATCAAGCCGAAAATTCCACCGACCCCCATCTCCAGCGACGTGGGGCTGCAACTCGAATCCGAAGCATTACAAAGCACCGCGCCCGACCTGCTCTGGATCACCCTGAGCAACACGCCTACGGCCCGAAAATCCCGCGATGTTCTTGGCGGCGAACAGGCGGGCGCCGACATGTTCCAAACCGAAGGCTCCAGCTATGCCATCCTGCTGTACCTGGCCCGGCACGGCGACCCGGATGCAATGCTTTATCTGGCTGATTTTTATACGCGCGAATACTTTCAAGAGCCGGCGCATCTGTATATACCATCTGAACCTTTCGGTTCAGGCCTGCACACAGCACTCTTTCAAGCGGCCGGTACATGGGCCGAGCAGGCCAGGCACCTCGGCGCAAACAATGCCGCATGCTACTACGATTTTGGCTGGCTCTACCAGCAAGCTACGACAGGAAACATTATCGCCAATGGAGCTACCGCCATTCACTGGTACCTGCTTGCAGCCAGGCAAGGTTATTCCATGGCCGAGACGAGGCTCGGCGAGGCCTATACCCATGGGCTTGCGGACATTGCCCCCGACGCGGCCCAGGCCTACCACTGGTATCACCGCGCAGCCAGGCAGGGAGTCGTCGAAGCCCAATACGCCATTGCCGCCGATTACCATTATGGTCGCGGCACTTTGCCCAATGCCGCAAAATCGGCCCACTGGCTCGGCCGCGCCGTTGCCGCGAGGTATCGGCCCGCCCTCTACTTTAACGAGCATCTTTTGCTCAAGCCGCTTGTAATCGCCGCCGAGGCCACCGGTAACCCTACCACCGAATATCAACTTGCCTTGGCGTATTACAGGGGCCGCTACGATGGGCAAACTATTCTGATTCGCCCGGGCAAAACGTTTTATTGGTTTCACCGGTGTGCCGAATCGGGCAATGCCGCCGCAGAGTTTTCCGTCGGTTACTGCTACCAATTTGGCTTTGGAACGGCGATCAATTATCAGCATGCAGCCCATTGGTACACTTTGTCGGCGAAGCAGCACAACAGCGCAGCAGAAAATAATATCGGTATGATGCACCAGCGCGGCGAATTCTATCCCAAAAGCGATACCAAAGCGGCTGTATGGTTT
Organism: Phycisphaerae bacterium; assembly: GCA_049965775.1. Lineage (GTDB taxonomy): Bacteria > Planctomycetota > Phycisphaerae > WQYP01 > WQYP01 > JABEVB01. The sequence goes on along the minus strand of JBMFVX010000031.1, from coordinate 24,440 downwards.
TTACTGTCGTCCTCTCAGGGTGACGCGATGGCCAAGAAAAACTTTCAAGGCCTCCTGCAAAGCGATATTGTGCAAAGCCCTCATCCAACGCAGTTCATAGGTCGCATTCAGCGGGCAATCAGGCAATATAATCCAGAATCTGACGCGAATCTTATGATAGCAGGCGGGTTGTGTCAACAAATACTCGAGCAGCAACTGAAGGCTGCCAAGGCTGACCATGATCAATGGGTTTTGCAGCAACAGCAGGAGCAGCAGCAGCAGCAGCAGGAAGAAGAACAGCAGCAGGCTGAGCAGGCGCAAGAAGATGCCCAGCAGCAGCAACAGGATGATGCTGACGGACAAGATGCAGGGGATCAACCCGACGAAGCCGCACCCGAGCCTGAACCTGACCCCGGCGAGTGACAGGAGTCTTTGGCGCCGTGCCGCCGGAAGCAATACACTTCCACTGCGATTGGCATGGCAATAAGCTTGAAGACCCGATGTTATTGCCATTACCATTCCAGAGTGTCGGCTTCTGGAATTGCGATGAACCGCGGGACGTCTTGCCACAGCCGATTATTTTGGAGCTTCTTTTATGCGGCGTATATTAGCTTTTGTAGTGCTGACACTGGCGGTTTTGCCGACAACCAGCCGCGCCATCGCGGCCGGCAAGTTCTTTTTACATAATGGCGACCGCGTGTGCTTTTATGGCGACAGCATCACTGAGCAGCGATTTTATGCTGTGGCTGTGGAAACCTATGCGGTCACGCGATTTCCCAAGCTGAAAGTTGACTTCGTGGATTCCGGCGTCGGCGCTGACCGCGTTACCGGCGGCTGGGCCGGGCCGATAGACGTGCGGCTCAAACGCGACGTATACTCGTTCAAGCCCACGGTTGTCACCATTATGCTGGGCATGAACGATGCCTCGTACAGACCCTTTGACGCAAAAATATTTGACACCTACAAAAAGGGGTACAAACATCTGGTTGATGCTTTAAAGAAGCATCTTCCGGGGGTACGCATTGTCATTCTTGGGCCGTCGCCCTTCGGGCCTTCGCCGTTTGCCAACATCAAACACCGTTTTCCCGGCGGCTACAACGGCGTGCTGCAGCGCTACGACGAATTTGATAAACAACTCGCCACAAAGGATCACCTCTATTACGTAGATTTTAACGCACCCATGTTAGCCGTGATCAAAAAACTCCAAGCCACCCAACCCAAGTATGCCAGTCAGGTTGTACCAGGGCGAGTACACCCAAGCGCGGCGGGAGAATTGCTCATGGCTGAGGCGTTGCTGAAACTGTGGAACGCGCCGGCCACGGTAACGAAGGTTGCCATATCGGGCGGTAAAGTTCAACTTGCTGACAACACGCAGGTAACAAACCTCCATACAACCGGTGATAGTAGCATCCGTTGGACACAACGCGACGGCTCATTGCCATTTCCAATGCTGTCGCTGCATGAAGTCTGGCCGCAATTTCCACCGGTCAATGGCTGGCAGGCACCGCAGCCCAATTTTCACTTCATTAATCCGCCGGCGCAAGCAATTATTCATGCCGGGCATTTATATCGCCGGCTTGATCAAGAGGAATTACAGGTCGCAGGGCTGAGTGCCAAAAGCTATAAACTCAGCATCAATGGCCACGCGGTGGGCACCTTCAGTGCCACCGCGTTAGCCCGCGGCATCAACCTGGCAAGGTATCGCACGCCAATGCTGCTGCAGGCGTATCACGTTTTGGCGATGGTATGGAATCGCACGCAAGTTCGCTTTTATGCATGGCGCGACGTTCAACTGCCCATCGAACAGTACTGCCCGCCTTGGAACAGTCCACGGCTGATTCTGTTCCCAGGTGTAAGCGCCGCAGTACGTGCGGTGGTTCGCACCGACGGGGAAAACCTGGCCCATGCAATTTACGCAACCCTCCCCGACATGCTGAGCGCTGAGCGCCAGGCAGCCACGCCACTGGCTGATCACTATGAGCTAAAGCCGGTGAAATGATAAACAGGCTCACAGGCTCATTGTAGGGTGCTCGCCGGCGGGCGATACGCAATCCGAGGCTGAATTCTGGTTGAACTGGCATTCGGCGCAGCCACGCGTTTCTGCAATAGGTATCGCTGAATGAATTGGCCGACCGCCCAGAGGCTTAAGCCTCAACCGAAATGCGATCCGCTGTGGTTTACGCCCGGCGGCACTTGCCGCCAATCGTCCGACCTTATCGCGCCAGCGAGCACCCGCGTTGTTTGCCGAATTAATTTACGATCATCCGCAACCATCACACCACCAAGCACGATCACATGCGTCGTAGCGCTATCAGTGCACTCTATAGCAAAAATAACCGTGGCCCCAATTCCCCACCGTGGCACATCAGCGACCTCGCCCCAACCCAATCACCGCGCCCCGAAAAATAAAAGAATCGCTGCGACTCTACCGCGATACCTCGCCGAAGCCCCCGAAAATCTTCGCGTTTTTGGGTCGTATTTATTAACTCACGCCAACCCTCTTGCCGCCCGCAGGTGTGCAATTCAGAATGCGGGTCATTCACGCCAGACGGTTTTTATGTTACCATTCTGACGTGTATTAGCCTGCTAGTCTGGCGGCTTGAATATGCCACGTTGAAGGCTAATCGTTAAACTGCAGCGGGCTTTTGGCGGGCGGCGCCGGCTGTGGGTCACAGTTTCGGACTGATGCGTTTAAACGTTTTATTCAGGATGGAAAAGCACAATGCCTGTTGAGACCAATCACAAAGTTTATGAAAACCCGTTGGTAACGCGCAATGCCTCGCCTGAAATGCTCGAGGTGTTTTCGCCGCAACGCAAGTTTTCAACCTGGCGGCGTATCTGGTTGGCTCTCGCCGAGTCGCAGAAAGAACTGGGCCTGCCTGTTTTTGACCAGCAATTGCAGGAAATGCGTCAGCACCTCGACGATATAGACTACGCCGAAGCCGCCCGGCAGGAGCAGCGTTTGCGGCACGACCTGATGGCCCACCTGCATACGTTTGCCAAGGCCGCACCCTCGGCCAAGCCCATACTGCACCTTGGTGCCACCTCCATGGACATTGTTGACAACACCGATGTGCTGCTGCTGCGCGATGGTCTGGACATCATTCTTCAGAAGCTGGCAAATGTGATTGATGCCCTTGGTGAGTTTGCCGCCAAATGGCGCGACCTGCCCGTGCTGTCATATACGCACCTGCAGCCGGCCCAGCCCAGCACACTCGGCAAGCGGGCCGTTCTGTGGTGCTACGACTTTGTTTTAGCGCTGGCCGATTTGGAGTTGCGCCGCCAAACACTGATGTTGCGGGGCATCAAGGGTACCACGGGTACGCAGGCGTCGTTTTTGGAGCTTTTTGACGGCGATCATGAAAAGGTAAAGCGCCTTGAGGCGCTGGTCGCCGAAAAGCTCGGCTTTAATCGCGTGCATCCGGTTTCGGGTCAAAGTTACTCGCGATTGGTGGATGTGCAGGTGCTTGCGTCACTGGCGGGCGTTGCGGCTGCGGCGCAAAAAATGTCGCTGGATATTCGCCTCGCCAGCGCATTTAAGGAATTAGACGAACCCTTCGAAACCGAGCAGGTAGGCTCCTCCGCAATGGCCTACAAACGCAACCCTGTGCTTTGCGAACGCGCCACCGGCCTGGCACGCTGGCTCATGGGCATGGCGCAGCAACCGCTGATGACCGCCGGCCAGCAGATGTTTGAGCGCACGTTGGACGATTCGTCAAACAAGCGGCTGTCTATTCCGGAGGCATTTTTAACAGCCGATGCCATTCTCGATATTCTGCTGGTGGTCGTACGCGGATTAATCGTCAACGAAAAAGTGATAGAACAGCGATTGGCGGCCGAGCTGCCATTTATGGTGACCGAAAACGTATTAATGACCGCGGTAAAGGCCGGCGGCGACCGGCAAGACCTGCACGAGCGCATTCGCCAGCATAGCATTGCGGCGGCGCAACAGGTAAAGCAGCACGGCAAAGAAAACGACCTAATTGCCCGGCTCAAAGACGACAGCGCGTTCGCCTCGGTGGATGTCGGCCGCATTATGGACGCCCGGCGCTACATTGGCCGCTCGCCGCAACAGGTAGATGAGTTTATCAGTCAGACCGTTGGGCCTATCCGGCAAAGGTATACCGCCAACCTGGGCCGCAAGGTGGCTTTGAAGGTGTGATGTGCAAAGGCGTATCTTCAGCAAGACAACGAGTGCTCAGGCTTGGCCTTTTTCAATCGCCTTGGCAGTATGCATAGGCGCCGGGGCAGGTGCGCCGGGGCTGAGTGCCATGGCGGCAGTTGGCGCATCGCCCCCCGTGGAGGCGACCGCAAATGGTGCCAATGCCCTTGCCCAAGCTGCCGATCTATCGCAGAGCCAAAGCTCCGCGGCAATAGCGCTCAATCACAGGCTGGCGGCATCAATTGATTTGGAGCTGCGCCATACGGGCGTTGAGCAGGTGCTTTCGACTATAGCCGCGGCCGCGAAGATATCCATAGCGGTGGAGCGATCGGTTTATACGCGGCTGCCGTTTGGTGCAGACACAAAAATTGATGCCCGGTTTCATAGGGTTTCGGTGGAGACGGCATTGGTTCGCATTACGCGGCAGCTTGGTCTTCGCATGACGTTGCATGCCGGGCAGGTGACCGTAGCGCCCGGAGACGAACTCCGGCTCATCGGCCGACGGGCCACCTGGGGCGAACTGGGGTTGCTGGGCCGGCTTGATCAGGCCCGTATCACCAACTTTAACGGCAATTTGCGGAGCCTGCTGACAAGCGTCCATTCCAGCGTGCCTCTTAAACTGGTGGTTCAGGCGAGGCCCACCATGGCGGGTCTCGCGGATGCGCAAGCCCTGGTGAGAACTACGCTGCCGACATCGGCGGCCGGTGCGCTTAAAACCTACTGCCATTCGCTGGGGTTGATATGGTATGTGCGGCATCACACCATTATCATCAGCAGCAAGCTGGCTTGGGTGAAACGTCAGTTGCGGCGTCCGGTGGAGTTTAATTTTCAGCACGTGCCGCTGCAGCAGGTTGTAGCGGCCTTGGCGCAGGCGAGCGGCGTACGCATCATTCCTGCAGCGGGCCTGTATAAAAACGCCCTGCTCGTAAATATATCATCGAGTGATGGCTCGGTGCGGCAAGCAATGGACGCTCTGGCGGCCATTACCGGGGTAAACTATCAAATCGTCGGCCGGCATGTGGTGTTGGCACCTGCATTGGCCGGTATAACGCAAAATGACCCGCTGGTGGGCATGGTGCAGTTGCCGATGTTGGGAAGTATAAACTTTGATCTGTTTATCCAGCGGTCACAATTGTCGGCGGGAACGCTGGAGAGGCTGGAATCCAAGGCGCAGCGGCTGTTTAAGAATGTGGCTGCGTCGGCAACAGGCCCGGCTTCAAAATCATCCAACAAGCGGTAGATGCCATGGCCCATCTTATCGAAAACCTGCTCCAATTTGACGGCATCAGTGCGACATCGCCCGCATGGCATGAAATGGCCGGGCTGACACTCACGCAATACGCCCAGCGCCGGAGAGTAAAGCCAGCTGCGGCGCGGTATGACTATCGGCGGCTGATGCGCGGGCAACTCGAAGCGCCGGGCGTCAGCCGGATGGAACAAAGCGACGAAAGTATAAAATTCTGCATTCCGGTTGCTTCGGCCCCGCAATTAGAGACAGAATCGGTATTGATTCCGATGCGCAGCTTCCATGGAGACCGCTGGTTTACGCTCTGCGTGTCTTCGCAGGTTGGCTGCCGCATGGGATGTACTTTTTGCCAGACCGCACGCATGGGACTTGTAAAAAATCTTGCGCCGGGCGAAATCGTTGGGCAACTGCTCACCGCCCGCAAGCTGCTGCAGGCAGCTGCCGCCGAACCGGGGGCCGCTCGCATGGGTGTGCGAAATATTGTGTTTATGGGTATGGGAGAACCGCTCGACAATCTTGATTCGGTGCTTGCGGCAATTTCCGTGCTGACGGACCCAGCAGGACTGGCCATGCCCATGGGGCGCATCACTGTATCTACGGTGGGACGGATAGATGGCATCAAAAAGCTAACCGAGGCCAATTTGCAAGGTTTAAAATTGGCCGTCTCGCTCAATGCTTCCAACGATAACCTGCGCAGTACGATTATGCCCGTTAATCGTGCCATGCCGCTGGCAGAGCTGCACGCGGCGCTGGTGGAGTACTCGGCCGGCGGGCGGCGCAAAATATTTTTAGAATATGTGCTGCTCGCCGGCGTGAACGATTCGAACGCGCATGCGGCCGAGTTGGTGCGCTGGTGCCGGGGGCTTAACGTTGTAGTCAATGTGATACCGTACAACCCGCAGCAACCGGCGGCCTATCAGCCGCCGGATGAGGCGGCGGTGGTGAGCTTTGTTGCTGCGATTAAATCTTTGGGTATTCTGGCCAAGCGTCGTATAACGCATGGCCGCGACTTGATGGCTGCCTGCGGCCAGCTTGGCAACCCCGCTGTGTCGCGCAAGCGCGGGTAAGGTGAACGGCTTTGCCGCAACCGCCACTGCGGGGGGCTGCCGCGTCATGAAGCAAAGCGCAGGCTGCGGATGCCGGTGCTGCGCAAATAGGCCGTCCGACCAATCTCAAGTAGTAAGAGCGTAAAGCAATCTTGACTGGCTTTGACACGGGGTTGATAATGCCAAAAGTTTCGGGGTTTTTTGGGTTGGCGATTACGACGTTGGGCATGCAACTTGCTCCAGTAGGTTTGGGCGCTGCGCTGGATGCTTTGCTATAACACGAGGGAATAGGACGACCATGGCAACGATCACCAAGAAGGACATGATCGAGCATATTGTGAGCGCCCAGCGCGTTCCGCGGAGCGTGGTCAAGCAGGTGGTGCAGGCGTTTTTAGACGGCATTCTTGTGGAACTCGACAAGGGCAATCGGCTCGAGTTCCGTGATTTTGGCATATTTGAATGTCATCACCGACCGGCACGGGTGGCAAAAAACCCCAGAACACTTGATAGTGTGGCTGTGCCTTGCAAACGCAAGGTGCGATTTAAGGCATCGCGGCTGATGCGCAAACGCATGTTGAAGGTGCCGCCGGCCGGCGCCCACAGCGATGGCCATGCCGCCAAGGCGCCCGGCGTTACCGCAGAATCTCTTATGAATAAAGCCCCTTCAAATCAACCAGGCAAACCTTTGTGATGGTGTTGGATCATGGCAGACCAAACGCCGCGAAGCCAGCGCGATGCCCGCCTGCGGTGGCGTGAGGCATTGGCCGATGATTTGCGCCGTCAAAACGAACAACACTTACGGCGCGTCCTGCGGCCGGTGGAGTCGAGCCAGGGCGCCGAGCTTGTTATTGAGGGGCGGCGGTATGTGCAGTTCTGCACCAATAATTATCTGGGCCTGGCCAACCATCCGGAAGTTGTGGACGCCGCCCGTGAAGCGGCAAGCCGTTGGGGCGTAGGGGCCAGTGCGTCGCGCCTTGTCGCCGGCTCAATGGACTTGCACCACCAGCTTGAACAGAAGCTTGCTTCGTTTAAGGGCACAGAAGCGGCGCTGCTATTTCCGACGGGCTTTATGGCCAATTTGGCGATGTTCACCACGTTCGCGGGTTCGGGAGATCGGATTGTTTCGGACAAGCTCAATCATGCAAGCTTAATAGACTCGGCCCGGTATTCGCAGGCGGAGCACCGCATTTTTCCGCATCGAGATTTGGCGAAAGCTCAAGCGCTGCTGGCCAGGCCGTTGCGACCGGCAGGCAGCACCAAACCCGGCGGCGGTGAGGAGCCTGCTGGCGATAGCGCTGCATTGTCGTCGCCGGGCGTTATTGCAGATGCCGATGGGCCGGGGCGAAAGTTTCTTGCGACAGACGCGGTATTTTCGATGGATGGCGACCTGGCGGACCTGCCCGGCTTGTGTGACATCGCCGAGGCCAACGGCGCTTTAGTTGTGGTGGATGAAGCGCATGCGACCGGCGTGTTCGGCTCGCGTGGCAGCGGCTTGGCCGAAGCGCAGGGCGTTTGCGGGCGGGTGGCGCTAAGTATGGGCACTCTCTCCAAGGCGCTGGGTTCGGTGGGTGGTTTTGTGTGCGGCCCGCGCGAAGCTATTGACATGTTGGTTAATAAAGCTCGAACATTTATTTACACCACGGCGCTGCCTCCGATGTGTTCTGCGGCCGGGTTGGCGGCCTTGGGCGTTATAGAGCGCCAGCCGCATCGCCGCCAAAGGCTTTTGGCTATGGCCGCCCATGTGCGACAAGAGCTTGAGGCGATGGGGTTTAACTGTGAAAATTCGCGCTCGCCGATTATTCCGGTGATGGCCGGTTCCGCGGAGTCAGCTCTGGCCGCGAGCGAGCAACTGCGCCAGCGCGGACTTTTCGTGCCGGCCATTCGTCCGCCCACCGTACCTGCTCATACCGCGCGTCTGCGGATCAGTCTGATGGCCGATCATACCGATGGGCACATCGAGCAGTTGCTGCAAGCCTTAAAAGACCTTGGCTCTGCGGGCAAATTGTTGCGCCGGTAGTTTTGGCAATGCCAACATCAGCACGGGGCATTGGTGCGAGCAGCACGAGGCTTCGGTCGCCAGCCGCTTTGCGGAATACCTTGGTTCAAACCCTATGATGCCATCGGGTGTGGCACTCTGCGCTATTTTGCTATGGCGGGCGACCGGGCAACTTTTAGGCAATCCAGGTTAATATCGCCGCTGTTGTCTTCATCGCGGCGCAGCAGGATTTTATTAACGCCGGTCTGCAGTGGCAAATACATGGCAATTTCCTGCCATTGGTTCCAATCCTGCAGGCCGGGTATTTCCAGCGGAGCATAGAGTTTTCCATTCACGTAGACGTTAATTGTTTGGCGTTGCACCGGCAGGCCATTGGCCACGCGGAAGGTAGTTCTATACACGCCGGCCGCCGTTCGCGGAATCGCAAACTCGGCCGCCATGCCGGTTTGGCCGAAGGCCGCAATAAAGCCGCTGCCGTGGTAGCCGGGATGATCGCTATTAATGCTCGGAGCGGGTGTAGAAGTTGTTCCGAGGCGCTTCGCAGTATCCGCCGTAAAAAGCTCCATAGCCGCCCTTGGCATTGTGTGGCTTGGCTGCCATGATAAATGCAACTGGCCAAGCTGCAGAGCCGGGCCTTCTTGATTATTGCGAGCGAGCGTAACAGCGTTGGTGCCCGCGATCAGGGGTACTGCGGCTTCGTAGGCACCGCCACCGGACGACTTGGAAATGGCCGTGATATCCGGCGTGAGCAAAATGCCGTTGATGGTCAGGCCGACGGCATTGGCCGTACTGCCGCTGATGGTTAGCTGCAGTTGATACAGGCCGGCCTGCTGACGGTTGACGTAAAAGGTTGCCGCAGATGCCGAATGATCGAGGTTGATCTGTTGTTTGTCTGGGGCGCCGGCGAATACCGTTGCCCGTTTGTGGCGTACTTTGCCGGAAAGAGATGCATCGCACGGCCACAACGGTTGTATAGTCGGAAGCTTCAGGTTGTTGTCTTGCAACTCCACCGAGACGCTTTCTCCCGCTGGCACGGCAATGAGCGTGAGCGGGCCGGCAACGTCCCGGTCGGTGCACCATCCGGCGGGTTGCTGCCGCAAGGCCGCACTGTTTTCCGCGGCCGGAGGCTGGGCTGAATTAACCGTTACCTGAGCGGCGGCCAATCCATGCACGCGCAGGATAAAGTTTTTGACGCTGGACTGATATTGCCCGACATTGGCGGCAATGGTGATGGTACAGCCGCCCGCTGCGCTGTTTTGTGCCGTAATGTGCTGACGATGAAAGTGGCGGCTTTCGTAGTCAAAAGATTCGCCGTCATCATCGTAAAAAATACCCTCAGCCGCACGTTCCGCAGGGTAAACATCGAGGTAAGCGATGGCAGGCTTTGCCGTATGCACGGCCCCAGCAACCTCGGCCGTGGGAATAATGGCCCCCGCTTTGATGTAAAGCGGCCAATCCATCCAGCTTTCCGGGTTAAGCTGGTAGTTAATCCAGCGGTTGCCGGTCAGGCGTGTTCCGCGGGCGCAGTCAAGCCATTGTCCGGGCGGTAAATACAGCCGCCGCGTGTGGCTGCGGGTTCGCTCCGCATGCACGGGCGCCAGCACCGGCGCGGCCATCATGCTTGGGCCAAACATCCACTGATCGCTGATGTTGGCGACTTGGGCATTGTCCGGATAATCAAAGGTAAGCGGGCGAACAATGCCAACGCCCTCTCCGGTGTTAGCCAAATGCTCCAGCGCGTAAGTGTAAAAAAACCAGGCATAGCGCTGGCGAATGGCTTGCTTAACCGTTTCGCAGGCTTGATGGCCAAACACCCAGGGTTGGCGGCGTTCGCCAAGCGTGCAGTGGGTGCGAAGCGTGGGGCAAACCGCGGTAAATTGAAACCACCGGGTGTAGAGTTCAGGTGATGGGTGGCCGTTGAAGCCGCCGGTATCCTGTGCCCAGCGCATCTGGCCAAGGTTAAGAGTGCCGATCATGTGTGCGGTTTGCTGTCGCATTACATCGTAGCCGGTGTTAATGTCGCCCGACCAGGTTGCGTAGGCGTAGCGCTGCGAGCCGAGATAAAAGTTTCGGTTCATGGACCAGATGCGATGTTTGGGGCGGTCTTTGCGCTGCCCCTCATAGAGAGCCTGCTGCATGTGCATGAACTCAAAATTGCCTGCTTGCGGTAAATCAGCTTCATCATTCCAGAAGCCTGCAATGCCATTTTGTATGCAGTTGTGAGTCCAGGTGGCGTGCCAATACCACTGGCGGCACTCTGGTTTATAGAAGTTAAGGTCTATGGAAAGCTGCTGGGCGCAGTAATCCACAAAGGGCTTTTCGTGCGGTAAATAAAGGCCCAGTTCGCGGGCGGAGGCAGCCTGCGTGGTAATCGGGCCGCGTTGGCCGTTGGGGGCGGTAGAGATAATAATCCGCGGCTTCATGATACCGGTGAGTTTACACTCCAATTCGCCCGTCCACTGAAGGATATTTTCTGGATTGTTGTGCGCCAGAAGCGCCTGGGAATATTTGACCGGGTTCCATCGGAACTCGCCGTAGTGGCTGGCGCCCCAGTCCTTCCAGTCGAAGTCGAGGGTGAAGTTGTCAATCGGAATATCACGAGCGCGGTAGCCTTCAAGATAGCCGCGCAGCGAATGTTGGTCGGTGCCCCATTGCGAATTGGTAAACCCATACGCCCATTTGGGGAACATGGCCGGCCGGCCCGACACTGCCCCCAAGCCGCGGAATATTTGTTCGGGTGAGCCGACCAAAATAAACAGTGTAAGCGTGTTGGGCCGAAAGTACCGGCGGCCATAAAGGTCTGGAGAAGGGTTGCCATAACGAAACGCAACCAGGCCCGGATCAAAATGAAAATATCCGCCATCGGCATCTACCAGGATGCCAAAGCCGGCGGGCGTCCACGCGAATGGGGCACCGCCGCCGCCCTCCAGGGAAGCTTCAACCTTGTAAGTGGCGTCGGCAACGTCGGAGCCGCCCTTCAAAACAGGCAGCGGGTGCTGAATGTAGTTGAAAGGCTCGGCCGTATAACATCCAGACGTGCGAACGCCATAAAAATTAGCTTGCGTGCTGCAACCGAAAGAAAAACCGGTGCGGCCTGGATTCTTAGGGTCCAATCGCAGCAGGTCGGCGGCGGTTTGAGAAATAAGCGTATTTCCGACGGCATCAAGCAGCGTAAGCCGGCATGGATTGCGGGCAATGCGCAACTGCCAAGTGCTAGTTTTGAGGCTGATTTCGCCGGGTGAACTGACTGTTACAGCAGTGCTGTCTGGTGCCAGCTTAAGCGATGGTGCAATCACAGGCGTGTGTTCATCTTCCTGGCTTCCGGCAACAACGTCAATTTGCAGGATGCCGCCGGAAAACGCCTGTGCTTTGAGTGTGAGTGTTCCGACTGTGGCCTTAATGCCATTCTGCTGGGTCGTAACGCCGTGAACCGCGCCCAATGAACCAGTCGGTTTAGATTCGGCGGCAGATGCGGGCAAAGCACTGACAGCAGCCGCTACCGTTGCGGCCTTCATAAAATCTCGGCGATTGGGCATAAAGGTGAAATCCAGTAGTTGCCTTCGCCATCAGGGTGATCTGGCGCGGTCAAGCCTTCTAAAACGCTGATACATTACCACGTTGCCGATGGGATGTAAAAGGATAGCGTCAAAGCGGAAAATATCGCCATAAACGTCAATGGCGCAGTAAGCATTACGCCTGCAGCCATTCGGCAATTTCTGCGGCATAATAGGTGAGAATGCACGCAGCGCCGGCGCGTTTGAAGCTGTGCATGGTTTCCAGCACGATGGCTTTTTCATCAATCCAGCCGGCGGCGGCCGCGGCTTTGAACATGGCATACTCACCACTCACCTGATACACCGCGGTCGGAACAGGCACCGCGGCGCTTACGGCGGCAAGAATATCGAGGTATGGCATCGCCGGCTTAACCATGACCATGTCGGCTCCTTCCTGAACATCGAGGAGCGCTTCACGAACGGCTTCTTTGCTGCTGCGCCGAAAGTCCATTTGATAGCTTCGCCGATCGCCAAACTGCGGCGGCGATTCGGCGGCTTCACGAAACGGCCCGTAGTAGCTGCTGGCGTATTTAACCGAGTAGCTGAGAATGCTGCGGTCTAAGAAACCAGCCGAATCAAGTGCGGTGCGAATGGCGCCCGTGGCGTGGTCCATCATGCCGGAAGGCGCTATCATATCAGCGCCAGCCTGGGCATGGAGCACAGCCTGGTGCGCCAGCCGCTCTATCGTTGCGTCATTATCTACCGTGGTTGACGGGGGCGGAGCGTCGCCAATGCCCCACTTGGCTGATTTAGCTGCAGTGGTGCTGCGGGCGGTTTTGCTTCTGCGCTTGCCGGATCGCTTTGATTCTGCGACTGCGGTTAGCGGGCCACAGTGGCCATGGCTGGTGTATTCGCAATAACACAAGTCGGTGATGGCGAGCATATTAACGCCCGCATCACGCACGCGCCGCAACGTGGTGCAAACTGCGTTGTTGGGGTCGTGGGCTGCCTGGCCGGTTTCGTCCTTGTCGCCAGGCTCGGTTATGCCAAATAAGATGAACGCCCGCAAGCCCCGCGAGGCCATCTCTCGCAGTTCTTCAACGGCCATATCGGGCGAAAATTGAAATTGCCCCGGCATGCTCATAATGGGGCGACGGATGTCTTCTCCCAGCCGCACAAACAGCGGAACAATGAGGTCGGCGGGGGAAAGAGACGTTTCCGCCGCGAGGTCGCGAATAAGCTCGTTACGGCGCAGGCGGCGCATACGAATATGGCTATGGGCGTTGTTTTTCATAGTTAAATGATAAGGCGAAGAGGATAGATAGCCAAGGTGGCTTGCTCAGGAATCACGGTATGGCGGTTGCCTGCTAATGCAGATGCAGCATGTTGACGGTAAGGCTCACGGCATTAAAAGCCGCGTGCATGGTTATGTCGCTCCAGATGTTGCCGGTGCGTTCGTAAACCCAACCCAAACCGACCGCCAGTGGAAACAAGACAGGGAGCCATGCGATCTGGCCATGAAGCAGAGCAAACACGGCTGCGGTAATAAGGATGGCAAGCCAGCGCTCGCGGGTGTTGGCGGCTGGCGGCGGCAGCATGGCGGGTGCCGGAGCGGGTTGGTCTGCGGGTAGCGGCAAACCAGCTTCGGTGGGTGCAGGCGAACTGCCGTAATCGGTTGGCTCTTGTGGTGCGGGCGCTTCATGCTGGCGCCAGGCGGCAGAGTTGAGTCGCCAGCGATGCCAGCCTGTACGCTGATTGGCAAAGTGCTGGGCCAAAAAGCTCTGCAACATTCCGCGAAAGAACATTTCCTCTGAAATGGGTGCGGCCACACAGGCGGAAATGGTTATAAGCACGCGTATTTCCACGGACGGGTGGTCGCGCAGGACAGTTATGAGCGGGTGCACCGGAACTTTTTTGAATAAAGTGCTCAGTATTCCAACCATCATAACCACCGGAAGGGTAACAATGATGCCCAGAATGCCGCAGAGTATTCCAAGGGGAAGTTTGCCGAGCCGCAGGCCAAAACCCGCCGCGCCGCCGGAAAAGCGTTCTTTAATGAGGTACAGCATAAAAAGAACCGCCCCAAGCCGCGCAATCAAATCGGCAATGATGGGCTGCGGGGTGCTGAACGGATCCTTGGGCATTTTTACCGGATCAATAACATGTGCGGTTACCACCATGACAAGCAGATAGATCGCCAGCACAAGAATGACGTCGCTTAGGACAAGCCGGTTGGGCCTCGCGGGTGCCGGTTGAAGGCCGTCGGCTGCAAACACCCTGAGCCTTACAATGGCTGTGAGGCTTGTTGCAACCCAAAGAAGCGCGATAATAATAACAGCGATGGCGGTGCCGATACCCTGACTCCTATGCGAGGAACACTTTTCTGAATATTCTCCAGCAGATCGTTGAAACCAAAAAATCCGAAGTTGCCGCAGCGCAGCAACAGGTTGCTCTGTCCGAGCTTCAGGCACGCTGCAGGGATGCCGAACCGCCGCGCAATTTATTTGCCGCCATGACCAAAAAGCCCGATGGTCTGGTCAATGTCATTGCGGAGGTAAAGCGGGCCTCGCCATCAGCCGGTATCATACGGGAGGATTTTGATCCCGTCGCTATCGCACAAGTATATCATCAGTCCGGGGCTGATGGGCTTTCGGTACTTACGGACGAGCAGTATTTTCAGGGGCGGTTGGAGTTTATCACCCAGGTGAAGCAGGCGGTGCCGCTGCCGGTGCTGCGCAAAGACTTTATGATTGACCCCTATCAGGTATGGCAGTCGCGGGCCGCCGGCGCCGACGCGATTTTACTGATAGCTGAAATACTCACCGACGCCATGCTCATGGACCTTCTAATTCTTGCCGCCGAGCTTAGGATGACCGCGCTTATAGAAGTGCATGAAATTGAAAATCTTCTTCGGGTGCGCAGCATGTTGGGCTTTCCGATGCGAAGTTACAGCCTGCTGGGCATCAACAACCGAGACCTCACGAGCTTTAAGGTTGATTTGGGCAACTCTGTGCGGCTTGCGGAGTTTGTCGAAGATCGCAGTATTCTTGTTGCCGAGAGCGGCATCCGCGATCGCGCGGACATTCAACGGCTCAATGCGGCGGGCATTCAAAGCGTGCTCATCGGCGAAGCGCTTATGCGTAGCGGTGATGTCGGCAATGCCATGGCAAATCTCAAAGGCATTTTTCGCCGGGCATAACGTCCTGTACTTTTGGCAGCCAACCCAGGTGCACTCGCGATTTTTTCAGCCGCGGCTCACAACTGCTCACGCGGCGCCTTTTGCCGAAAGCTTGCTTCGCAGGAACCAGTGATGCGCCAGCCGCGGCCGGCCGCTATTGGCCGAGAATTTGCAAGTTAGACAGGTCTTGCGAATCGCGAATGCTCGCAATCAGAGTCGCCTGCGGAATAAATAGCTGCATCATGATGCTGGCCCGGCCTGTAGCCACGCTCAGGGCCATGGGCGCTATGGGCGGGCCTAGCGTGGCAGCGCCGCTGGTTTGGTCGGGCAGGCCGTTGGCTTTGCGAGCGGCTGTTTCGGCCGCGGTAATCCATTGGTCAATCGGAAGATAGGCCACGGCCATTGCGCGAGGCAGCACATGCGGACGTAATGCCTTAATTGCCGGAGAATCACCCAGCGAGCCTGCCGTCGTATGGTGCTGCAGCGACTGCACGATTGCGCTTAGCTGCGATTGGTGCACATTAATTGTATTTAAAACCTGCGAGCCAACCGCGCCGGTATAGCTGACGACCGATTTGCCATATATTGATCGAAGGCTCCGCAGGAGCCGTTTGGCGGCAATATCGTTGCCTGCGCCGGATTTCAGGCCAATAGCAGCTACGCTGCGCTCAAATATGACGCCGGCTATCCTGACGTTTGTCGGCTTACTGGGCATGGCAACCGAGATGCCGCTGCCCTTTGTGGCCATTTGCGCCATGACGGTTTTGGCCCATGCCTGCATGAGCTGCAGGTGCCGCTTGGGATTGGTGGAATCCGTTATTCCAACCAACTGCATATGATGCAGGCCGCCGGAGCGACTGCTAACCAGCATGCGTATGCCACGGGTCAACATCACCTGTTCGCGTAGCATTGACAGTTGAGCTACTGCCGCACCAGGCTGGGCGGCTGCACTGGGTGTCTTTTTTTCTGGCAGCTTTTTCAACTGCTGGAACCACTGCACCATCGCTGCGCCATTAATATTCATGGCTCCCGCGGCCGTCAGCGGCAGATCAGGCAGTACCGCCAGTGGATGTGGCCCAAGCGGAAGCTGCGCCTCAACGAGCTTAGCGGTAAGGGTGCCGGGCGCAATGGCGGCAAGGATGTGCAGCGTAAGGCCTGAGTCATCATCGGACAGGCCGATTGTCAGGGTGCGCGAATCTTTATTTACCTGTTCAGCCGCTTGCTCCATTTTATTAAGCATTTCAGAGATAAGAGGCGACCCGATAGTTGGCATGGTTGCTTGGAGGCCCGCCGTAAAGCCGGTGGCAGCGCCTTTAAAGGCGTGTAAATCAATGCGGCTGGTGATGTCGTCACTGGCAAAGGCGGCCCTCTCGGCAGGTTTCAGCAGCGAATCGAGCGAGGCTTTACTGTGCAAAGCGGCAGTTACCAGCATTTCCTGGTTCGACACCAAAACGTAATTGCCCTTGACGGCAAGATATACCGGCATTTGAAACTGCGTGGATCCCTGCATAATGCCGTGGTGTGCCGGGCCGGCATTAAAACATGCGGCCAAGGCCTTTGGGTGCAGGCTCGGCAGTATGCCAACAACAGCCGCCGAAGCACCACCGGCAAAGTGGGGCGGCGGTGCAAGCCATACAACCGCGGCCGATCCTTGTTTGTTCAGGCCGTGCGTAATGCCCAGCATCTGCCCCAGTTCGGTAAAAATGTCGGGTGACGCCCCATGCGAAAATTGCTGTGCCAGCGTCTGAATCTTGGCATTGAGAGACGATAGATTATGAAACACCACCACCGCTCGCGCTGAAGCCGGGATCACCTTGGTAATACCCGGGCCGGAACCAGGCAAAATGCCGGAGGGAGCTGCGGATGCCGGGCCGGCTGCAATTCCTATCGCCATCGCGATGCCCATCAGTGCGAGTAACTTAGATTTCATCCGGTTTCTCCTGATTGATTCTCTTTTTAGAGGACCGCACTTTACGGTTCAGTAATGGTAACACGGCGAGGCCTCGCCGCAACCGGCTGCCGGACTGCGAGAGCAGGTGAGAAGTTGACAGTTGATCAGGACTTGACAGTTTTCAGCAGTGCCTGATTGGGAATTACAGCCAGCAGTTGTCGCAGGTTATTAATAGAAGGGCAATATTCCAGAACCTCCCATGCGAAGAGCGATTGGCTTTGAAGAATATGCAAGCAAGTGCCTCCAATGCGAGTGACAAACCAGGTCATTCAATTGGGGGGGGGCATTATACAAAGCAATAAATACCCGTATTAAGTGATGCTGGGGTAATATTCCGGGGCCAAACAAAAAAAACGGCCCGCCGCCCTTATTTAAACGTAATAAAACGACCTGTTGTCTGACATCTGCGGGTAATGCCCTTTGACCGCCCCTGAACAAATCAGCTTTAGTCAAGCAGTTTAAGACAACGCAACCGGCTCATTCTTCAGGCGCTAACGTTGCGTTAGCGTTTTAAGTTTTCTATAATTTCAAAAAGATTTGAAACCTTGCTGGTTTTGAGCGTGCAGGTTGCGGCGCCGGGCGGGTTTAATCTTGCTGGGGGAACATCTATGCCCGCTTTGCCGGCGGCCGTTGCCATTGCCGGGGCTATTGAGCCGCACCTCAAGGAGGTGGACTCGCTCTTTGCGCGCGAACTGGCCAGCAACCTGCCGCATGTGCAGCAACTGGTAAAGCATGTGGAGCGGTTCCGCGGCAAGATGCTGCGCCCCACGCTGGTGCTGCTCTGCGGTTTGGCAACGGCGGGCGAAACCTCCGACAACGGCAGCGAAGACCCTCTGACCCATCGGCATGTAGTGCTGGCCACCGTGGTCGAAATGGTGCACGTGGCCACTCTGGTGCACGACGACATTCTCGACAGCGCTGAAATACGCCGCCGCGGGGCCACCATCAACCATTTGCACGGCAACGAGGCGGCCGTACTGCTTGGCGATTACCTCATCAGCCACGCTTTTCACCTCTGCAGCAGCCTCGAAAGCCAGTCTGATTCGCGGCTGATTGGCCACACCACCAACGTGGTTTGCGAGGGCGAACTGACGCAAAACTTCAACCGCGGAAACTGGCAACTCAGCGAGGCCGCCTACTTCGACATTATTTACCGAAAAACCGCCAGCCTCATTGAAACTTCCTGTCGCCTGGGGGCGATGGCATCTAATGCGCCGCATGCTGTGGTCGAGGCGTTGGCTCTCTATGGCCGGCACTTGGGCTTGGCGTTTCAAATAATTGATGACGTGCTGGATATTGTCGGACAAGCTAAAACCGTCGGTAAATCGCTCGGCAGCGACATTGACAAGGGCAAACTCACGCTGCCCATGATTCACTTTTTAGCCAACGCCGCCGATTCACACCGTGAATTGTTGATAAGCCTGCTGGAATCGCCCGCCGACGACCGTGTGGAACATGTTCGGCAACTGCTGATGCCCAGCAGCAGCATCGCCTACGCCCGCGGCCGCGCACAAAAATTGGTGGACGAGGCCATCAGCGCCATCGGCATTTTACCGGCGGGGCCATGGCGCGATATCCTCACTGAAATGGCCGAGTTCGTAACCCGTCGAGAACTATAATTGAAGTTGTTACGGCCGCCGCATTGGCACCCGCCATACGGCATTCAACGCCAAGCCACCGCACACCTGAAATGTGCGGGTTCACGTATTGGGTGAGCCAACCGCAGGCTTTGCCCGCGGTTCATAAAGTTTTTTTAGCCGTTGATGGCTTCGATCTTAATCGCCAGATACTTCTGACGATGGCCTACCCGGCGATGAAACCCCTTGCGGCGCGTAAAACGCTCAACAAAAATTTTGTCGTCTTTAATTTGCCCAAGCAATTTGGCGGTAACGGTGGCTCCGCTTACCAGCGGCTGGCCGATCTTAACGCCCGCATCGCCTGAAATCAGCAGAACCTTATCGA
Source organism: Phycisphaerae bacterium (assembly GCA_049965775.1). GTDB lineage: Bacteria > Planctomycetota > Phycisphaerae > WQYP01 > WQYP01 > JABEVB01. Next base: position 5,426 of record JBMFVX010000031.1, on the reverse strand, counting down.
AGGTAATAGTGTCGCTTCCCTCTGCCATCGGCCGCAGGTCTACTTCCAATACATCTCCCGGCTCAACCTTAAACTGGGTGCCGGAATCTTCAAAAATTGCATAAGCCATGAGCTAACTCCACCAAACTGCGGTACCGGGGCCTAGCCATTGCCAGCCCCGTAAACAAGCCCAGCATTATTGCTCACACCGGCGAATATTTCAAGCGATTCAAAAAGCGGTAAAACTTAGCTGCGGAGGTCATTTTTCGGGCGGCGTACCCAGCCGGGTCGCTTAGGAATGGCTCGCCAAGGGCTGCAGGTCGGTTACCACCGGCAAGCCGTCGGCTAAACAGAGGCCTGCGCCCGACGTGCGGGCCGCAACAACTCAAATCTGCACGCCGCCCGGAAAATCAGAGGACCCATTTGCAGCACACATAGAATCAGCCGCTTGACATATTCCCATATAGGACTATAATATTGCGAATGGCTCGTGCTCGCACAACATCCGACGTGTTTAATGCCATTGCCGAACCGCGGCGAAGGCAAATTCTGGAACTGCTTGCCGTGCGCGGCGCTTTGGCCGTCGGAACGCTTGTTGTGCTTTTAGGGCATCCGCAATCAGCGGTATCCAAGCACCTTGGTGTGCTGCGTAAGGTTGGGGTAGTGGCGGTGGTCAAGCAGGGTAAGCAGCGCGTCTACCGCATTGATGCCGCCCACCTTAAAACCGTTTACGACTGGGTCAAACCCTTTGAACAGCTTTGGGATCACCACCTGGCGCGTATCAAGGCGCTCGCTGAGCGCCGCGCCCGGGAGCAGACTTTTTTGCCTAACCCCCAACAACAGAAAGGACCATCATGACCACCAACACCCAGGAGCGCCAATTCATCGAATCGTTCATCATCTCAAGGGAAATCACCATTGCCGCGCCGATTCACATCACTTTTGAGGCCATCCTCGACGGCATAGGCCCCGATGTGCAGATGCCCGATGGCAAGTCATTCCCCATGAAAATAGAACCGTGGCCCGGCGGGCGATGGTACCGCGACCTTGGAGACAAAGCGGGCCACCTCTGGGGGCAGGTGCAGGTCATCAAGCCACCCACGCTGCTGGAAATATGCGGACCTCTGATGATGTCGTATCCGGCGATAAATCATGTTCAGTACCGGCTCAAGCCCGATGGCGACGCCACGCGACTCACCTTCTGCCATCGCGCCATGGGCCTGATATCACCCGAGCATCGTGACGGCGTCGCCACCGGCTGGCAGTATTGGCTGGAGCGCATCGGCACACTCGCCCAAGCAAAGCTGCGCAAGATGAAATAAACATGAGAGCCTGCTGCCAAAGCGACCGATCGCCCCCGCCGCCCGGCGCGAAGACACGATCTCCGACGGCGAAGCGTCGTATGCTGCTCAAAATGACCGCCTGGGCCTTGCCGACCGGCATTCTTTTGGTTGTTCCCAAATGCCCGCTGTGTCTGGCCGCCTACGTCATGCTGTGCACCGGTGTTGCCCTCTCGGTGCCGGCGGCAACGCGCATGCGATGGCTGCTTATAGTGTTGGGTGGCGGAGCGCTGATTCTGATGGTAGCCCTCCGGCTGTATTGCTGGTACCGAAGTTCCCACCCTTTTAAACAGGAGAATCAACATGCCGAACCGCATTGTCACGCGAGATGAATGGCTCGCCGCCCGAATGGACCTGCTCCAAGAGGAAAAGGAACTCACACACCGCAGCGACGAATTGGCACGTCGCCGACAAGCGTTGCCATGGGTTAAGGTGGTAAAGGAATATCGCTTCGATACCGATGAAGGTGCTGCATCGCTGGCTGAGCTATTCCGGGGCCGCTCGCAACTGCTTATTTATCATTTCATGTTTGGGCCTGATTACGCGGCCGGGTGCCCTTCATGCTCTGCCATCGCCGATGGCTTCAATGGGTTTGTGGCCCACCTGGCGCACCACGATGTTACGCTCGCGGCCGTTTCACGGGCTCCTCTGGCCGCCCTGCAGGCATACAAAAAGCGAATGGGGTGGACCTTCCCATGGGCATCTTCGGCTGACAGCGACTTCAATTTTGATTTCGGAGTTTACATAACGCCGCAGCAGCAGCGCTCCGGCGGCTTCGAATACAATTATCGCTCAAACCCGCATCCGCTGGACATGGCGCGCGTCCCTGCACCGGTCGCCGCATTTGCCGCCTCCTGCGGCACCGACGCGGGCGCGTACCGCCGCGAGCGTCCGGGCATGAGTGCCTTTGTGCGCGAAGATGGCGTCGTGTATCACACTTACTCGACCTACGCCCGCGGCCTCGATGCTCTCTGGGGCATGTACCAATGGCTCGATCGCGCTCCCAAGGGCCGCAACGAAAAAGGCCCCTGGTGGCTCCGGCATGATGAATATGACCAGCCGGCCGGCGCCGCTCGCTCCTGCTGCCACAGCACCGAAGAGCAAACTTAAGGTGCCGCCTGCACAGAGAAGTTTACCATCGGCAGAAGCCAAACGGGGCACCGTTGTCTTGAGAGTCCTCCTCGCGGTGAAACAGGGCGACGCGGTCCCTGGCCGCGCCCCCGTTCCGCACCCTTTACCAGCTGCAACCACCACCCTTCATTCTCCGCTTTTGGTAGCCCTGAGATGAAATAACTCCACAACATCCGTCCAGCTGCCGCGCGGACGGTCGAAGAAGATGCGGTCAACCAGACGCCTGTCGTGGTTTATTTCGCCATCAGCGAGGTGCAGGTTGCGCGATGCAATTCCCTTAAATCCCTGCCGCGTCAACACATAAAGGACGATTGTCGAATCATCAGCCGAATTGTGTATCTCGGGGACAACCCGCGGCCGGCCACGGACATCTGGCGAGGTGCAGCGATATGAATCAAACCAGATAAATCCCACATCGCGGTAGCCGCCCGGCACAACCCGATACCGCTTCACACCCAAACCATCTTCCCAACGGTCAAGCGACCAGCCCTTGGGAATGCGATTACCGCAAATGTTGTTCCGCCAACCAGCAAGAGGTTCCTGAACGTGAACCGTCCAAGCCTCCGCCGCAGCGAGCGACAAGGCGATATGCCTACAAGTCGCGGGGCTGTTTCGATCACCGACTTCATATCCCCCATCCCGTTGAAGCAGCGACTGGCTCCTGAGCAGCCCCAGCAGCACAACCATCGGCAGCAGTAGCGCCCAATACGCAACCCATGACTCATTTAAACGCCTCGCGGCTGCCATGTGAAATCCTTTTATCAGGGACCGAAACGGGCATGCAGCCTGTTGTCATGATAGCCGCACTCGCGCCGAAACAGAGCGATTCAATCAGCCGCCCGTCAAGCTACACAGGTACCTATTTTGCGTCGGCACCATGCGACGACGCGCTGCACCAGCACCACGCATCCGCATGTGCCGGCACGCCCGCTACCGGGCCATGCAATATGTTGGCGAGCATTTCCACTGTTTCCACCACCGTTGTGCCGGAGCGATTGAAGTAGCGGTTGCCATCAGCTAAGAACACGCGACCGGCTCGCACCGCATGTAGCTTTTGCCAGTGCGGCAGCCATCGCAACCGGGTCAATTCGCTGCGGGTACGCGGCAGGTCAAAGCCGCACGGTGCAATGATCAGCACGTCCGGGTTGGCCTGCACAACTGCATCCCATTCAATCGCGGCCGAATGCTGCGCCTTTGCCCCCAGCAAGGGGCGGCCACCGGCGGCCTCAATGAGTTCCGGCCCCCAGTTTCCCATGGCGAAGATGGGATCGGTCCACTCCAGCAGCACCACCGACGGCGCCGCCCGCCCCGCAACAGCCGCCGTTACCGCATCAATGCGGCGGGCCATTTGCTTCACAAGCAGGTCTCCTTGCGCTGGCACCGCAAGCGCCTTGGCGATTTGGCGTACTCCGTCATAGATGCCCGCGAGGCTGCCGATTGAAAGTCCCAATACCTGCGCCGGCATGCGGCATCCGGCGCGATGCACATCGTCCGGCGTTACGGCACATACCTGGCAATGCGACTGGGAAATAATAAGGTCCGGCTTGAGTTGCTCAATAAGCTCTGTATGAATGTGATACAGCGGCTCGCCAGTTCGCAGCCGCCGCCGCACCTCGGCATCTATGGCGCCGCTGCTTACCGTGGTGTCAAAGGCCGGACTGCTGCACATCGGCAAAGCCGCCACGTCAGGCGGGTTATCGCATTCATGCGATCGCCCCACCAGGCAATGCCCTTGCTCGAGGGCATAAATAATTTCCGTGCCGCTGGCCAGTAAAGATACCACCCGCATGAGATGCCTCCTCGGTTATTACAGCTTACACGGGCGGCATGACGGCCGACTCGGCGGCTGCGGTTGCAATCTGCTGCCGCAAGAGCAAGTCCACATAATGCCGCCCGTCGCGCAAAACGTATTGCCCCAAGGCGACATCCAGCGGTTGGCCGAATATCGGCCCGGCAAAGACAAAGGTATGGAACTCCCCATTTTCGCCGCAGGGGCATATTCCCGCAGGCAGCTCGGCCAGCAGAGCGGCATTGTACTGACGGCCGACAAAGTTTTTGCCCATTTTATCTTCCACACAAGATAAATATGCCCTGAAGCCGATCGCTATAACCTCACGCGCAAAGGGCATGGGAGGTTGCCCCCAAACCGGAAATACCGCCTGCATTGCAACCTTTGCGAGATTACTTTGGCGCCATTGCCGCAGGTCCTCCAGGTATAAATCGCCGAATGCCACCGTGTTTATGCCGCGAGCTTTGTACGCTTCCATGGTGGTGCGCATGATGGCTTCGTAGGTGTCGTTGGTGCAGGGTTTACCGTTATTGGATGGGAGATAAATCTTCTGCAGCGGCAGGCCGATGGCGGCGGCCTGGGCATCGAGCAGCGCCTCCCGCACGCTGTGGTGACTTATGCGGCGGTATTCTTCTGAAACGCTTGTGAGCAGCTCCACCACCTGATAGCGGTTGTCACGGCGCAGAGCGTGCAGGGCCATGGCGCTGTCTTTGCCGCCGCTCCACGATAACACCACTTTAATTTTACCCATGCGTTTAACCTGAAAAAGTTTAACAACCAAACGCACCACCAGCCAAGGGCGATGCGAAGTTGCACCGCCCGCACTTTAACGTACCGGGCACATTCGGCCAACGCGGCGACAAACATTTAGAACCGTGCACCGCTCCACCCGCCAACATCAGACCGCTATCTCGCATTGCCATGCAACTGCCGTTAAACTCAGTGGATGTTTATGTTCTGCCCGCAATGTCTGGCTCTGCGCGATGCCACGCCGGGCGATTGCTGCCCGCGTTGCAAACGGACACTGTGCCGCATGCAGGACGAAAACGGAGCGATGTCGCGCGATTACCTTTTGGCACGCAAAGCCTGCTGCGGCAGCGGCTGCCGCAACTGTCTTGGTTCAGCCGGAATTGGACAATCAGTACCGACGCCTAAGGTACTGTCGGGTTCGGACGGGTGCGTTTTTT
>JBMFVX010000030.1:0-27440 GCA_049965775.1 Phycisphaerae bacterium | reverse complement strand
GACTCCTAAAAACGGCGCCATTGTATCCTTAACGCCAAAAGCCCCCTTGTCCAATTCCGACTGAAGCAAGACGACATGGCATACTCCTCCTTGAATCAACACTTATCCTGATCCACCGTCCATGGTGGATCATCCAGCCTCAATTATAGCAAATCTTGCCCGCGAAAAGTGTCACGCACCCCTGCTAATGCCCGAAAATATTGTTGAGCAGATTAGGCAGGTGCTTAATGGTGTTGCCTATCTGCTTGAGCGGCTTGGCTGAGAGCTTGAGTTTGGGTTGGCTGGTGGTGCCATCAATGGCCAGTGGAATCGGCACACTCAAGCCGGCACCGGTTACCTCAACATCCATGTGCAGCGTGTTGTCGAGGGCGACCCAACCCGAAAGATCCAAACCAAAGCTGGTAAGTACCATTTTCAGATGCTGGTACTCAATGCGCCCCTGCACGAGCTTAAAGTTGGTAGGACGTATGCCGCTGTCAGCCACGCTCATATTGCCTCCCTGCAGCATAGTGAGGGGTTTGATGGTGCTGCCAATCATGCTGAACAGCGGACTTTGAGTGGTTAAATGTGTCATGCTGACGGTGCCTTCGAGAGTACCATCTTTTTTAAGCGCGGCCTGCTGCAGCGGCAGGCTGAGTTTTTGCAGTTGCAGATTTACCACGCCGCTTACCCGCATAAGTCCGGCCTGACTCTTGCTGACGCCCCATGTCAGCGGCAGGAAGCGCAGCAGCGACCCGCCGAGGGCCCCATTAACATTGATATTGTCGCTGATTTGAACCGGGCCGGTTTGTTCGAGTAGAGGAATCGGCTGATTAAAATCAATCTGTTCGTTGAGGTTAATGTAACCGTTGTTGGCGGGTATCTTCGCCGGCCCGATCGTCAAGACTCCAGCGGATTCGGCCAGCGGAATGCTGCCGTTGGTAAGATTAAGGCCATCCACCGAGATTTTATCGAAGGCCAAGGCCGTTGGTGCGATAACAAGGCCGCGCAATTGTCGCAGACCGACATCGTGGGTAAGCGTTCCAGTGATGTGCAGCGCCATCGTATGCTTTCCGCTCATAGCCAGGCCCTGTGGTAAAAATGGTTGGAGTAAAATATTCAAACGGGCCAGGTCGTACTCGATTGAACCGCTGATGTCTTCGCTGCCGCCGGCGCCCCAGGCGGCGATGCTGCCCTTGCTTATGAGTACACGATCGGAACCTTCGCCCCCTACGGCCGTTTCGGAAATGGTGTTGTCGGTCAGAGCGGTAAAGGTTTTGGCATGGAGATTAACTGTACCATCCAAACTTGCCGCGATGTCGGTAGGAGGAAGTTTCGCAGCGGCGCCAGGCAAAACGAGCTGATATTGATTGACACGGGTGTTTGTTTGAATGGTCAGCACATTGCCGGCTGCGGTGCCACGAATGGTGCTGGCAAGTTGGCCCGATAGCTGCGCTCCGGGTGCCAGTTTGCCCAGCGTTATCAGCAGCGGCTTGAGCAGAGGCAGTTGTGCCTGTAGTGCGAGGCGAGGACAATTCAGCGAAAGAGTTTGTTTGGGGCCTAATCCTGCTTCCAGAGGGCCTGTTGCCGTGATGGCAAAGGCCTTATCCCGCGTTGCCATTGTCAGGTTCGTAAGCGCAGCGGAAAAACTTGGACTGGTGTGTATGTCGCCTGCGAGGTCGGCCGTCCATTGGGCTTCTCTAAATGCATTGCCGGCAAGCGAAGGATTGGTGGAGGACAGCAGAAGATTATCAATTTGCAGGTGGAGCGAATTAATACCTATGTTGCCGGCAGTGTATGTGGCGGCGAGGGTGCTTTGCGAGACCTTGCCGGCAAGGTTGTAATGGGCCAACATGGGCACTGCGGGAGCTGCAATGTGAGCCAGCAATGCCAGGTCGGCTTGGGCGATGCTGACGCTCGCGGCTGGTATGGCCACTGCGCCGGTTGCGGTTTTGTTGAGGGTAAAAGCGCCGGCTCCAATGGTAATGGGTGATGAGGTAAACTCCAGAGATGTGTCCTGAATGCCTGCGAACTTTCCAGAATCAAGCTGCATGTGTCCGGCCGCGTTCAGGCTCACCAGCGAGTCATTAAAAGCCACTTGGCCCGGCCCTGATGAAAAGGCCGCATTTTTAACCTGCAGGGCCAGTTGATAGCCGGGCTTGCTTGAGAGCACTTTTGTGGCGAGCAGCGCGAGGTGAAGCTGGCCCGCAAGGGTTCGTTCCGTCATGTTTACAAACTGCTGGGTTTCGGCCATCAGTTGCTGCAAGTTGGCGTCAACGGTCAGCATATAGGCTTGGGCATCAGCGGTTTGTGGCTTGACCGTAATGGAGGCGATCGTTTGTGTGCCCGACCTGACCTGCGCACCTTGATTTATGGATTGGCGAATGGCAAGTTGCGTGAGTTCCCATGGTTTGCCGCGGCATTGAGCGCCGGCAGAAATACTTATAGGATCAATGGCGAAATCTTGGCCAAGCCGCTGTCCGTGCACGGTGGAGGTCGTTACAGTAACAGCGGCGTCGGAATGGTCGGCTGCGCCGGAAACAACCGCCCCCAATTTTAGTTCACCTTTTTGAATGCTTATGTGCGACTGATTCAGTCCCAGCGTCCGTGAGAATGCCGCGGTGAGCTCGGGTAGGTGACAGATTATGGTTGCGTCAATACTACCTTGCGTGAGTGAATGGTTGCCTGCTCCGAGCGCTTCGATCGCCGGAAGAGTGGTCTGGCCGTGGATAGTTACCATTAGGGGCTGGCTCTGCACCGCAAAGCGCCGAATGTCGAGGGCATTGACGGATTTTGCCACGTCGAGGGAAATGATCACATTGCCGAGTTCAGGGGAGTCGCCCTTAAATATTGCGCCGGCGACTGCGGCGCCAGCAATCGTGAACTCCGCCTTCGCCTCGCCCGTTTGAGCACTCTGAAGATTGGCGATTAGGGTTCCGCTGAGTACCCCATGTGCCTGAAATCTCACGCCCATGCGTGCCAACAAACTGTTGGCAAGTTCAAGGTCCAGCGACGAGGCTTTCATGCGAAGGTGCGCCTTTGCGAGCATCTGATTAACTGAAAGCAGTTGGCGGTTCTGAAAGATATCAGCACTGCCGTTGATCGCCAGCTGCGATGGCGGCCCATTGCTGTTGTCAATGATAGAATCCACGGCAATGGTCGCCGGCTGGCCCAGCGTATTGATGGTGGCCTTAAGCGTGAGGTCCGCTTTACGGCCGAGGTTGTACACGGTGTCTTTCCAGTCCAGATGATTGACTTTTAGACTCGTACTGATGGTTACGGGCGGCAACGAATCGGGGGTGGAAGCTGCTGCCGAAGGCTCAAGCGCTGCCGTGGCGATGAGGCTGACGGAGCCGCCCGATACTTTTGTGCTGGGCGGAATACCCATCAGGTGCGGCATTTGTGAACAAAGCTGGTGCAAGTCGGCCTGCCCCTGCAGTTCAACCGATGCACCTGGAGCAGCAACCGCCTGACCATGAAGAGCGGCTTCAACGGCCGTGAGTGATCCCTTGCCTGATATTTTAAGCAAGGCTGCATCGCTGGTGAGTTGTGACGGCAGAATGACAAATTGATGGTGGCTCCACGTTGCGGCCAGTGAAAGAGTTGTGCGGCGAAAAGCAGGTTTATCGCCGCGAAGAAGGTCGCCCCGCGGCGAGACATTGTCCATGGACAAATCAGCCTGCAGCGAGCCAGCTTCGTTGGCCTGCGCCTTGAGGGCGATATGGGCGTTAAATATGCCGCTATTAAACTGCAGTTTAACGCCAGCCTGCGCCAACAGCGGATTGAGTGATTGCATATCCAGGGATTTGACGGAAGCCGCAAGCTCCGCAACCATTTGGTTGGTGGGCAGCAGGTGACCTTGCTGAAAAAGTTGAAAGCTGCCATCCGCGGCGACCGCTGCCGGTGTTTTACCACCTACGCGCACAGTGGTGGAAAAGTGCAGAGGCAAACTTGCACCCGTGGTGTCTATCGCCAGATCAAGCTTTGTATCGGCGGCGCTCACCGCGGGACTGCCGACAGCCTGCCACTCGAATTTGCCTATGGTGAGCTTAAGGCACCCATTTGTTATGAGCGGCAGCGTCAACGTCTTGTTGGTTGGTGAAGTTGTGTGTACGCTTTGAGTTGTTGCCGCGCTTGAGACCGAGGCCGAAGCTGGCTTCGCGCTTGTGGCTACTTGCTGCTTAAGCGTCAACTTTGCGATGTTGATGTTGATGGTTCCCGGTTTGCGCCAGTTTTGCAGAAGCGACAGTAACGAAAGCCCGGTATGAATATTGACGCCTTGGGCCAGCATGTTGCCTTGGTTGGCTGACACATTAAGACCGTCAATTCTTGTGGGTGTAAACCATCCCAGCGATAACGAACCGATGCGAACCTTATCGCCGGTGGCGCTATCAATTTTAGATTCAATAAAACTCACGCCAGGGCCGGTACACAACAAACTTGGCAATGCCAGCACGAGAAGAATAATAACCAGGAGTGAAGCCGCCAGAATGAGCGGCCAGCGGCGCCGTCGTTTACGCGATTTGGCTGCACCATCCTGCCCCATGCCGCCGGGTGGGGGGGTAGGAGACTCGCGAGGTTTCGAAGCGGTTTCATTTTTATTGTTTGCTTGATCGTTCATGGTTTTCATCCAATTTCATGAGTAAAGTTAAATCTCACGTTTCGGCCGGCCTCGGCCAGCCGACGGCCTATCCTTTCCTCTATTGTAATCTTGAACTGGTCGTCGCGCAAAGATGCTGAGAATCCGGCGATGCTTTTCGGTGCGGCGGTCACGCATAGGTTTGGGTGGAGAACCTGCTTTGAGTGCAGGATTATCAAGACCATGCGCTCGTTCCATAAGGTTAGTTAATGGTGCTGCAGAGGTATGCTAATAATGAAGGATTGTGGCGGGGCGTGTTTCATAGTTGTGGCCGCATGGTATATTGTTTGAACTGCCGCAGCTATTAATTGGCTTTTCGGAGCGGGCTCGAAAATAATCTGCGGCGCATTTTAGATGCAGAGGAATCCATTGAAGGCATTTGGAAACATGGCGATTTGGCGACTGCGACTAGGCTTAATAACTGTGCCGTTCATTACGGTTCTGCTGGGGGGCTTTTTGGCCACAACGCTGCTGGCCATGCTGCACCGACCGCTGCTCATAAATGAGATGCACCTCGCTGCGGCTGTGAACTTACTGGCCGGCTTGCTGGCGGCGGCGCCCTTTTGTGTTTTGTTGGGACGCGGAGCACAGGCTCTTCTGCGATGTGCTCTGCTGGCCACGCTCACCCGAACGCTGTTAACGGCAGTGGGCATAGCATTTGTAATCATCCTCGCGGGGGGCAAGATAGACCGCGTGGGCTTTCTGATGTGGGCAGCGACGTTTTATTTTATGTTGGCGTTTGGCGAGCATTATGGTGCGGCTTGGGCATTGCATCGGATACGGGTGGAACAGGTTGGTTCGACCGAACCTGCTGGGGCGATGCCTTCCCGTGGGGCTTGACGGACTTTGTGAAAAATACTACAATCTTTAACGGCGGTTAACTTATGGTCCAAAAGCAGCCCGAATCGGACCCTGAAAGTGGCCTGCAAAATCCAGGCGACCAAGTGCATGGTGGCCCTGCAGCGAAAGATCGCAATTTAAGCGGCGGAGCTTCGGAGGCACTGGATCGTTTAGATGATCATGCCAGTCGGCGACTGGAAAGGCCATCGGGCGTGAGTGCCGAGCAGAACGCAAGCTCTATGGCCAGCTTCGCGCGTTTTGCCGCGATGGGCGTGGAATTTTTTGGTGTCATCCTTATTTTTGGGCTTGTGGGACACTGGTTGGATGACCGGTATGGTTTTGGCGGCATAGCCACCATAGTGGCTGTGCTCATGGCGTTCGTTGGGGAAATGTATCTGCAGATTAAATCCATCCTGCGGAAGAATAAACAGAAGTAATGTTAGGTGGCATACACAGACACTATGAGCTACGTCCCACTAAAAAACTCTGCCACCGGCTCATTGGCCGCCGGTACGGGCCATGTCAGGTTAACGCTGGCGTTTTCTCCGGCGCTGGCGATCGTGCTGGCTTGTATCGTGGGGAAGGCTTCCCTCGCACTTGTCGGCTGGACGACAGGATGGCAGGAGATGTTGCTTGCCGCAGTGATTTGCCTTGGAATCGGATTGATTGCGGTGGCTCCGATGATTCTACTGATCCAGCAGGAAGTTTCGCTGCTGCTTAGGTGTGCCATGTTTGCCAACATGGCGCGGCTGCTGGGGGTTGTGATCGGTGCCTCGGTGGTGGTATTTGTCGGGCCGCAGTCGGTGCATAGAACTGCGCTGATTGCCTGGATGTCGGGTTTTTACCTGGCGATGCTGCTGGCCGAGACGCTGGCCGAATCCTGGGCTATTAAACAGGCTGCCCTGCGGCGGGGATATGGCGTCGGCAGGTTGGCTGCTTCGGCGACTGTGGTTGACGCCGGCACCCGGATGGGTTAAAAGACTTGGCCCTGCTGATCGGCGGCACTGCTCTGGCGGGCGGTGGGCCTGCGGGCGACAACGTTGGGACAATGCAAACTTTATGATTTCGCTTTTTACAGCGGCACCATTCATGAATCTCGCTGACGCGGATGTGTTAAGCGGCGTGGTGGGCCATCGCCTGATTCATAAGCCGTTGTTTCATGCGTTCGGCTTCCCGGTTTATATCACCAATCAATCGCTGATGATCATTATCGCCGGGGTGCTGATGCTGATCATCTTTCCGGTCATGGCTATCCGCATGAAGCGCAACCCGGTGCCGACGGGCATTTTTAATATGCTTGAAGCGATGCTCGACTTTCTCCGTCGCGAAATTTTTGATCCAATGCTGGGGCCTTGGGCGGAGACTTTTACTCCCTATCTTTGGACCTGCTTCTTTTTTATTCTTCTGTGCAACCTCATGGGCATGCTGCCGGTAAATGAGGTGATTCAGATAGTCAATCATTATACGAATTTGACTATTCCGGAGTTCTGGGGCGGACCGACGGGCAACGTTACGGTGACTGCCTGCCTGGCGATTTGTACGTTCCTTACGGTGCATGTGACAGGCGTGCTTGAGCACATTCGCATCGCCCGCCATGCGAAGCGTCATAGTATGGATGAGCATCCCCTGGGCGAGGGGCGTCACGTTGCTGCTAAAAATAGCGGTGCGCCTGATGACCGGATCGCCTGCGAGGTAGCTCCTAAACCCTTGGCGTGGCCTCTGGCGCTGCCGGTAGGGATATTCATCTACTTCAAGGGAATGGTGCCCACGGTGCCCCTACCGTGGCTTCTGGGGCCGATTTTCTTTGTTCTTGAATTGCTTAGCACGCTGGTTAAGCCGCTGTCGCTGACCATGCGTTTGTTCGCCGTAATGATGTCGGGGCCGCTGGTGATCGCGGTTTTTGTAAGCATGATATTTTTGGCTGCCGGCTACGTGGCCCGCAGCCTGATCGGTATTCCGGTGGTGCTGTTTGGAACCGCCTTTGAATCGCTGCACCTGCTGGAGGCTTTTCTCCAGGCGTTTATTTTTACGCTGCTGAGTGCGGCTTACATTGCCGAGGCGGTTATACGGGACCATTAAGCCTTGAAAACAGGCGAGCCGAAGCCGGCGGTGTTGTCGGCATTTGATGGCGATGGATTGTTCTCATGGAACATTTTTTTAAGGAGTAAACACATGGATACAACAACACAAGCCGCGGCCACGCAGATGGCTCATCAGGTTGCGGTAGCAGCCCCGGCGGCAAGCGCCGCAGGTATGGCGGCGGCAGTCAAAATCGCCGGTGCGCTCATAGGCGGCGGTGCCGGTGTGGGCGGCGCCGGTGCGGGTGTAGGTTCGATTGGCGGCAGCATGTGCGAAGCCACAGCCCGGCAGCCGGAGTTGATCACCACCATTCGCGTTCAGTTCTTTCTGGCGGCCGCAATTATCGAAGGTTTTACCTTCCTGCTGCTGGTGCTGGTCATGATTGTGCTGGTTCGCAACGGTGCGTTCTAAAACTGCGGTGAAAATGTTTCGCAGTCTCATGAACAGGAGTTGTTCGAAAATGGTGGATCAGCCATGACTATGATGTTGCAGGTAAATCGCGCGAACCGCATGGTGGCATCGCCGAGTTGCTGGGTTCAGATTGCAGCGGTGGTACTGGCGCTGGCCGCTCCGGCTGTGGCCCATGCGGCACCGTCGGGCGGCGGTGGTGGTGCCGGGGGCCTGCTTTCGATAGATCCCGGCATGGCCTTTTTTACACTGGTCATTTTTATTATTTTGCTGACGGTGCTGGGTAAGTTCGCTTGGCGTCCCCTGTTGCAGGGGTTAAAGCAACGCGAGCAGGCTATTCGCGAGAGCGTGCAGGCCGCCGCCGATGCCCAAGCCCGTGTAGACCAGACGCGGAAGCAACTTGAAGAAAAAATTGCCGAAGTGCAGCGACAGGCCGCCGAACAATTGACTCAGGCCAAGACGGAAGCTGTTCGCGTGGCGGACATGATCCGCCGCAAAGCCGAGACCGAAGCACAGGGCATTAAAGATCAGGCGATAAAAGATATTGAATCAGCCCGGGATCAGGCCCTTATGGATATTGCCGGTAGAACTGCCGACTTAAGCGTAGCGATTGCCGGTAAGATTCTGCGGCGTGAGATAGGCCCGATAGATCGCGATCGCTTACTTCAGGAATCGCTGGGCGAATTGAACGGGGCCACCGGACGGTAGCTGCCACAAAAGGAAGTCGGGTTAAGAGCCTGGCACGTGATTATGGCTTCATATGAACTTTTAGACTCACTGGCGATATGCCGTGTTTATGCGGAGGCAATGATTGACGCCGCCCGCAAGGCAGGAGCATTGGACGCCGTTAAGGGCGACATCGAAGCATTGGGTGAACTGCTGAGATTGTCGCCTCGAACGCGGGTCTTTTTTGAAGCCGTAACCGTCGGCTCTGAAGAAAAAATGGCCGTTTTGGAGAAGTTGCTGGCTCCACAGTTAAACGAGCTTACCTGGCGGACACTCAAGGCGATGGCCCGACGTGATCGGCTGGAGCTTGTGCCGGGCCTTTTGGAGAGCTTTGGCAGGGTGCTATCCGAACAGAGTGGAGAAGTTGCGGTTGACGTTATCACGGCCGAACCGCTGGACGATGCGGTTCGTCAGCGCCTTGCCGGCGCTATTGGAGCCAGGCTGCAGCGGCCTGTGGTGTTGACGGTATCGTGCAATCCTCTGCTGATCGGCGGTGTGCAGATAAAGGTGGGCGATGCGCTTGTGGATGGCTCTGTCCGCACGCAACTCGATACGATGCGTTTGGGATTGGAGCGTCAGGTTGCGTTGAATGTTCGGGCGGCTTCGGCCCGCATGATGGTGTAGTTGTCCGCTGCGGCGTCGGGCGCTCTATTGAAAGCGCCGTCCGCCATCGGCATACATGGCTTATTTTAGATGTTGTTGAGGTGACATAATGAAGTTTAAGGTTGATGAAATTGCCGCAATTTTGGAACGCGAGATATCGAGTTTCGACGGTAAACTGGAAACTGCTCAGGTTGGCAAGGTTATTGAAGTAGGCGATGGTATTGCGCACATCTATGGCTTGAAGAATGCAATGGCCGGCGAGATGCTCTTGTTTCCAAATAATATCTACGGTCAGGTGTTTAACCTTGAGGAAGAAACCGTCGGAGCCGTTGTGCTCGGAGACTATTTCCAGATCAAAGAAGGTGATTTGGTGCGGTCTACCGGGCAGTTACTTTCGGTGCCGGTAGGGCGGCAGCTTCTGGGCCGCGTTGTTAACCCGCTGGGGCAGGCCATTGACGGTGGTCCGCCAATCCAGGCGAACGAAACCCGTAAGGTGGACATCATAGCCCCCGGTATTGCGGATCGTCAGCCGGTGAAAGAGCCGTTGCAAACCGGTATCAAGGCCATTGATACCATGATTCCGATTGGTCGTGGCCAGCGCGAACTGATCATTGGCGATCGTAAAACCGGCAAAACCGCCATTGCGATTGACACCATCATCAATCAAAAGAAATTTTTCGGAACGCCGGATGAAGTTATTTGCGTGTATGTGGCCATAGGTCAAAAGGAATCTACCGTGGCCGGCGTGGTTGACATGCTCAAGCGTGCGGGTGCCATGGATTACACCATTGTCGTCAACGCCGGCGCCTCGGATGCCGCTCCGCTGCAGTATATTGCTCCCTATTCGGGCTGCGCTATGGCGGAATATTTTATGTGGCAGGGCAAGGCCACCCTTTGCGTATACGATGATTTATCCAAGCAGGCACAGGCGTACCGCCAGCTATCGCTGCTGTTGCGGCGTCCACCGGGCCGCGAGGCTTATCCGGGAGACGTTTTCTACCTGCACAGCCGTCTTCTTGAGCGTGCCTGCAAACTTTCCAAGGAAAATGGCGGCGGATCGTTGACGGCCCTGCCGGTCATTGAGACACAGGAAGGCGAAGTCTCGGCCTATATTCCAACCAACGTTATCAGCATCACGGACGGGCAGATATATCTGGAGCCAGACCTGTTTTACGCGGGCGTGCGGCCGGCCGTAAACGTGGGTATCTCAGTAAGCCGCGTGGGCGGTTCAGCCCAGGTGAAGGCGATGAAGCACAAAAAGGTCGCGGCGTCTCTGCGATTGGATTTAGCCGCCTATCGCGCGTTGGAAGCCTTTACCCAAATTGGCACCGAGCTGGATGCAAGCACCCAAAAGCAGCTTGATCGTGGAGCTCGTATGGTGGAATTGCTCAAGCAACCGCAATACCAGCCGATGGAAGTCGTGGATCAGGTTGCGGTAATATTTGCCGGCACGCAAGGCCTGCTCGATCAGGTGGCGCTGCGTGATGTTAGCCAATGGGAACGTGACTTTTTGGACTACTTTGCCTCGACCGGTGCGGCTGTTCGCGAAGAGATCAACACCAAGAAGGAACTTACGCCGGAGCTTGAAGCCAAACTTTTGGCAACCATTAAGGCCTTCTGCAACGGATCTCCTCTGGTTAAAAAGGTTCTGGATATGAATGCGCCGGTGGCTGCTTAGGTGCGAAGCGCACGCGGCAGTAATGGCTGTCGCGCTGCGAAACGCGGGCCTCTGCAACGCTTAAATATGTAGAGTTGTTTGGTAAGAATTTGTTATGGCAAAAGCACGCGAGATAACCCGACGCCGCAAAGCGGTGCGCAACATCCGCAAAATCACGAGGGTGATGCAGATGGTGGCCACCTCGCGCTTTCAAAAGGCGCTGCGGCGAGCCAAGGGCACGCGCCCTTACGTAGACAAAATAGCCGAACTGGTTGCGAGCGTGGCCGGCTCGGCCGGCCCCACGGCACGGCACCCTCTCCTTAAACCGCGCGAGCGCATTCAACGCGTCGGTATTTTTGTGGTCGCCAGCAATCGCGGCTTGTGCGGGGGTTACAACGGCAACCTTCTGCGGCTTGCGATGAAGAGCATCCACGAGGCGGAACATTCGGGCGCGGCGGTCGAAATCTACGCGGCCGGAAAAAAGGCCGCTTCGTACTTCAGGTTCGCCGGACGCAAAGCGGTCAATTTTTCCGTTGAGGATAATGCGTCCTACGCTCAAGTCATCGAACTTACCGATCGGCTCACCGACGATTACGTCGCCGGAAAAATTGACGCCATACGCATGGTTTACATGCACTTTATTTCTGTCGGGCAGCAGAAGCCGGTGGTTGTGGATTTGCTTCCGCTGGCGGCTTTGGCCAAACTAGCGGGTTCGGATAACGTCCCTGCAGCACAGACGCCCGAAAAGGTCGGCGGAATGGCCAAAGCACGGCCTAAGACCTGTTACGAATTTACGCCTGATGGCGATGAACTGCTTATAGATTTAATTCCCAAGGCGCTTAAGGCGCTGGTATTTCAAGCCTTTGTGGAAGCGGCGGTTTCGGAGCAAATTGCCCGCATGGTGGCCATGGCGGCTGCGACGGAAAATGCTGAATCCATGAACAAACAACTTACACGCGAGTATAACCGCGCTCGACAGAGCCAGATTACCAGCGAACTATCGGAATTAATGGGCGGCGTGGAAGCGCTTAGTTAGCCCGGCCTTACCAAGGCTCGCTGGGCGATTGATGAATCAATAAAAGGGGCCTTTAGTTAAGCGGCCCCGCATAATGGAGTACACTATGGCAACCAACGGCGTAATTTCACAGGTGATTGGCTCTACGTTTGATGCGGAGTTTCCGGAAGATAATTTGCCGGCAATTTATAACGCCATTCGCATTGACTCCGAGGCCCAGGCCGGCGGCGTGGAAGTACACCTTACCGGCGAGGTGCAGCAGCACCTCGGCGGCAACCGGGTGCGCGCCGTTGCCCTTGGTTCCACGGACGGCCTTGCACGTGGCATGACCGTGGTGGATACCGGCTCGCCTGTGACCGTTCCGGTCGGTCCTGAGACGCTTGGCCGTGTGTTTAATCTGCTGGGCGAGCCAATTGACAAAAAAGGCCCCGTCAGTTCGCAGCAGCGCCGGGCTATTCACCAGCCGCCGCCGGAGTTCAAAAATCTCGAACCAAAAACCAAGATATTTGAAACCGGCATTAAGGTTATTGACCTTCTAGCTCCGTATGTGCGCGGCGGAAAGACCGGTCTTTTTGGCGGTGCTGGCGTTGGCAAGACCGTCATTATTCAAGAGCTTATTGCCCGCCTTGCGCGGTTTCACAGCGGCTATTCCTGCTTTGCGGGCGTGGGCGAACGCACGCGCGAAGGCAACGATCTCTGGTTGGAAATGCAGGAAGCCAAGATTGGCGACACCGGCAAGAGCGTTATTGATCAGACTGTCATGGTGTTTGGCCAGATGAACGAGCCGCCTGGCTCGCGTTTGCGCGTCGCACTCTCGGCTTTGACAATGGCGGAATACTTCCGCGATGAAACCGGCGCAGACGTTCTGCTGTTTATTGACAACATTTTCCGCTTTACGCAGGCAGGTTCTGAAGTATCGGCTCTGCTCGGCCGTATGCCTTCGGCGGTGGGTTACCAGCCGACATTGGCCACCGAAATGGGTGAATTGCAGGAGCGTATCACTTCGACCACGCGCGGGGCGGTCACATCGGTGCAGGCAATTTACGTGCCTGCCGACGACCTGACGGACCCGGCTCCCGCAACCGCGTTTACGCACCTGGATGCCATCACGGTTCTTAGCCGAAGTATTGCCGAGAAAGGCATCTACCCCGCGGTAGACCCGCTGGAAAGCTCCAGCCGCATTATGGATCCCAATTTCATAGGCGCAGAACATTACACGGTGGCCCAGGCCGTTAAGCGCACGCTGCAGCGCAATAAAGATCTGCAGGACATCATCGCCATTCTCGGCCTTGATGAACTAAGCGAAGAAGACAAGCTGACCGTGAGCCGGGCGCGCAAGCTCGAACGGTTCTTCAGCCAGCCATTTTTCGTGGCGGAAGTATTTACCGGCAAGGCCGGCTCGAATGTGAAATTGCCGGACACCATTCGCAGTTGCCGCGAGATTGTCGAAGGCAAATGGGATGAACTGCCGGAAAACGCTTTCATGTATGTCGGTACGGTGGAGGAAGCCGCCGAAAACGCCAAACGCATGAAAGATGCCTGATGCGGCCCCGTGGCGTGACGCGCCGGCCCGCGGTTGGTATAAACAATCGGCGGGTCTGACTTAAACATTTGCGGGCGTTGGGCTCGCTTTGCCAGGCTCGCAACTTTTCGTGGCGAATCACGATGGCATACGACACGCTCCAAGAGTTTTTGGCGGCACTGGATAAGGCCGGTGAGCTACGGCGCATTAGCGCCGCGGTAGATGCCCGCCTTGAAATTTCAGAAATTGTTGATCGCGTGAGCAAATCGCCATGCACTGACGGAACCTACGCCGGCGCTGGTGCGGCACCGTTTGGCCCCATCAACCCGCGGCACGGAACGACCGGCATTAATCAGGCTCTTATTTTCGAAAATGTTCGCGGCAGTGATATTCCGCTGGCCATCAATACGTTTGGCTCACAGAAGCGCCTGCAGATGGCATTGGGCGGTCAAAGCATCGAGATGCTGGCCCAGCGCATCACCGAATTGACCAAACCAGAAATGCCCGTGGGCATTATGGAAAAAATTCGCAAGGGAATAGACTTTTTGAAACTTGGCGGCTTATCGCCAAAAGTACGCAGCGGTTCAGCCCTGTGCCAGCAGGTGGTGCATACCGATGGCGCGGATCTAACGCGATTGCCCATTATTCAATGCTGGCCGAAGGATGGCGGAAAATACATCACATTAGGCCAAATTGTAACCATGCATCCAGAGACCAAAGCCCGTAATTTGGGTATGTACCGGGTACAGGTTTTTGACAAGCAACTGGCGGCAATGCACTGGCATAAGCATCACGACGGTGCAAGGCATTTTCGCGCCTGGGCGGCACAGGGCAAGGCGTGTCCTATCGCCATTACGCTTGGAGGCGAAAGCGTGCTGCCGTATGCGGCCACCGCTCCGCTGCCTCCCGGCCTTGATGAGCATATGTTTGCAGGCTTTTTGCAGGGGCGGGCTTTGGAATTGACGCCCTGCAAAACGGTTCCGTTGGAAGTATCGGCCAATTGCGAAATTGTCATTGAAGGCTACGCTGATCCACAACAAACCATTCTTGAGGGGCCTTTTGGCGATCATACCGGGTTTTATTCGCTGGCTGATCAATACCCGGTACTGCGCATCACGGCCATTACGCATCGCAAAAACCCGGTGTACCCAACCACGATTGTGGGCAAGCCGCCGCAGGAAGACTATTACCTTGGCAAAGCCACGGAGCGTATTTTTTTACCCCTGCTTAAGCTGATCGTGCCCGACATCATGGATTACGACCTGCCGATGTTCGGGGTGTTTCATAACTGTGCCTTCATCAAAATTCGCAAGGAATATGCGTATCATGCGCGCAAGGTCATTCATGCGGTATGGGGCGCCGGTCAGATGGCCTGGACCAAATTGGTTATTGTGGTGGATGAAGACGTAGACGTGCATAGTGTGGACGATGTCATGTTTCATGTGGCGGCCAATGTTGATCCACGGCGCGATACGTATATAGCGGAAGGGCCGCTGGATATTCTGGATCATGCGGCTCCGTTTGTCGGCGCAGGCAGCAAAATGGGTATAGACGCAACGCGCAAATGGGCAGGGGAGGGCCAGGTGCGCGACTGGCCGGAGGAAATATCCATGGATTCGGTCACGATGGACCTTGTTACCCGCCGCTGGAAAGAATATGGTTTCTAACAAAACAGCCGCCCTTGGCAAGCCTCCACAACCCCAGAATATCAACACACGTTAAAAGGACTGCATTGTGATTAAAACAAGATTTGCCCCATCGCCTACAGGATTTTTGCATGTTGGCGGCGCTCGAACAGCTCTTTTCAACTGGCTCTTTGCCCGTCATCACGGCGGGCAGTTTGTGCTTCGCATTGAAGATACCGATCAGGTGCGTTCCACCGCCGAATCGGCCGCTGGCATCCTGCAGGATATGCTTTGGCTGGGGCTTAACTGGGATGAAGGACCGCAGATCGGCGGCGAGAAAAACAGCTATTTTCAAAGCATGCGCCTTGCGATCTATGAGGAATATATGCAGCAATTGCTGAAAGACGATCGTGCCTACGAAGCGTATGAGTCGCCGCAGGAGTTGGCCGCCATGCGCAAGGTATGCGAGGCTGCCAAACGTCCTTTCAGATACCGACGCAACATGCCGGGACGAAGTAAACCGGGTGCCGGGCCGGCCGTACTTCGCTTTGAGATGCCGCATGAAGACATCACCTTTGAAGATGAAATACTTGGACCTATTACGGTTAAGGCCGACGAGCATGATGATATCGTCATTCGAAAGTCGGATGGCTTTCCGACATATCACTTTGCGGTTGTGGTGGATGACCATCTTATGGGCATTACGCACGTGCTTCGAGCGCAGGAGCATCTGATGAATACGCCCAAGCATCTTGGGTTGTACAAAGCCCTGGGCTGGACGCCGCCGCATCATGCGCACATGCCGCTGGTGTTTAATATGGATGGCACCAAAATGTCCAAGCGCGACAAAACCAAAGCCGCCCGGCAGGGGCTTTCGGCGTATGCCAGTCGGCAGAATGATCCAGACTATCGGCTGCTTTCCGCAAAAACCGGCGTGCCCGAGGAAGTCATCGCAGCTTTTGTCGGAAAGAAAAATGAAGACACGCAACTGGCGCAGAAACTGGCAGCGGCCATTGGCGTTGAACTGCCCGAAATAGATGTACAGGACTTCCGCCGCAGTGGTTACATGGCCGATGCGCTGCTCAATTTTATTGCGTTGGTGGGCTGGTCGCCGGGGGAGGATCGCGAAATCCTTACGCGCGGGCAATTGCTGCAACTGTTTTCATTGGGCGGAATTGGTAAAACCAATGGCCGCTTTGATCGCAAAAAACTTGCCTGGATGAATGGCGAATATATTCGCGCTGCTTCGCCGGATGTGTTGCTTAATGCCTTGAATGGCTTTTTGGCAGTCAGCGATTATCCGCTTGCATCTGCCGATGAGGCTCTCAAACGCGACCTTCTGGAGATGTACAAGGAACGCACCGGCACATTTGCCGAGATGGCTCACAATGCGGTGTTTTTCTTTAGCGAGCCGCAGTACGATGTCAAAGCTCTCGCCAAGCATGTAACCACGCCGGAGGCACAGACATTTTTATCACAATCGCTGGCGCTCTTGGAGCCGGTACATAATTGGACTTTGTCCGGCTTAGAATCTGCGATGGAACAGATATTGTCCCTGGGCGAAAAGCGAGGGGCTGCTGCCCAGGCGTTGCGGGTCGCATTAAGCGGTGGCCCGGTATCACCTCCGTTGCTGCAAACCATTGTAGCGCTTGGCCGCGATCGAACGCTTAGCCGAATAAGGGCCAATATCCGGCCGGCGTAATACCGTAGAACATCAGGGTACGCCTCACTCCGTTGGTGCATACCAGGCCTGCAGCTTTGGCGGCATCTTTGCCAACAGTTTTCCCGGCCAATTCCAGAGCAGTACGCTGCGTACCACAACTACGGCCAGCGTGCCGCCTGCGATAACATCCGAGCAGAAATGCGCATTTCGCAGCACCCGCTGCACGGCAACCTGCAGGGCCAGACCATAAAACAAAGCCCGAGCGTTGGGATAAAACCAGCACAAAGCCGCAGCCAAAGCAAAGGCTCCGCTGGCATGAGCGCTTGGAAACGACTGATAGCTCGCCCCATGGCCAAAGCCGTACGCCGGCCCCATAAAGTGCCATTGTCCGGTAGCCAATACCCATGGCCTTGTTCGGCCAAAAAGTCCCTTAAGGGTGTAACAGACGATGACAGCTGAAAGCAGCGCCACCGCTATGGCAAGGGCCTTGCGTTTGCCATCACGATCAATTAAAGCAACTGCGAGAATAACGAGAATGGAACAGGTCCATTGACCCCATTGGCCAAGCATGATGACTTCCAACCCTACATCAGATTTGATGGTCAGTGGGTGATGCAGAGTCCATGCCGTGATGCGTGAGTCAACAAAAAAGGCCAATACCATGAGCACCAGCGGCACAGCCAGCTTGATCCATCGCGGCCACGCAGAATCAAACTGTACTGGGGGCTTCGGATGCCAAAGCTCAGGCTCTTGGCCGCTACGTCGTTGTGCGGATGACTTAACTGCATCATCTGGAATACTCATGGGAACTGGTTCCTTTTTATAGGGTTGGGCCTT
Source organism: Phycisphaerae bacterium (assembly GCA_049965775.1). Taxonomy (GTDB): domain Bacteria; phylum Planctomycetota; class Phycisphaerae; order WQYP01; family WQYP01; genus JABEVB01. Next base: position 9,847 of record JBMFVX010000030.1, on the reverse strand, counting down.
ACCGGAGGCGGCAATCATCATATACGCCCGTTAGAACATGCATACGTTCTGTGAATGAACTGCACAGCAGGTTCCCAGACGCATTACACTTCAAGTTGCACGGATGCTCAAGTCAAAACTACGATTATTCTGGGGCAGTTCTTCGGATGCCGTACCATGTGAAAATCGTATAGCGCGATGGCTTGGCCGGCGCGGTATAATCTTTTGCGAAGTTGATTTTGCGGGAGCCGCGGCGTTGCAGGACCTCTTTTCGCCCATCAAAGAACAGCGAATGGCTGCGGTAGCTCCATTACCGCAGCGCATGCGTCCGCGCACGCTGAATGAATTTATTGGCCAGGAGCACATACTTGGCCCCGGTAAGTTGTTGCGGCGCATGATTGAAGTTGATCGCCTGACCAGTCTTATCTTCTACGGTCCGCCCGGAACCGGCAAAACAACATTGGCGCAACTCATTGCCAGTTCCACGCGGCGGCATTTCGCAGAACTTAACGCGGCCGCGTCGGGTGTACGGGAAGTACGCGATGTCCTGGCGGAGGCCCAACTTCGGTTGCAGCAAACTGGGCAAAACACCGTACTATTTCTTGATGAGATTCATCGTTTCAACCGCGCGCAGCAGGATATTCTTCTGACTGATGTGGAGCGCGGCGTTATTGTGCTCGTGGGCGCAACAACCGAAAACCCATTTTTTTCAGTTAATGCCCCATTGGTTTCGAGAAGTCAAATTTTTCAATTCCAGGCGCTCGAGCCGCAACACATCCAAGATTTGCTCTTGCGCGCCGCCGCCGACAAAACTCGTGGCTTTCCGAGCATCGAGGTCTCAATAACCAAGGAAGCGCTGCGGCACTGGGTTACGCAATGCGATGGCGACGCCCGTCGCGCCTTGCTAGCGCTGGAACTTGCGGTGCTAAGTACACAGGGACAAAGCGGCGAAGCATTTGCAGGGGGCCAGGTGATAATTACCGAGCCGATCGCCGCAGAGTCCATTCAGCGCAAGGCGATGGTGTATGATCCCACCGGCGACGAACATTACGACTCGGCAAGCGCGCTGATTAAATCCATGAGAGGCAGCGACCCCGACGCAGCCGTCTATTGGCTCGCACGCATGCTCGAGGCCGGCGAAGATCCCTTATTCATAGCGAGGCGCATAGCCATTTTCGCCTCGGAGGATATTGGCAATGCCGCTCCCATGGCGCTGGTGCTCGCGGCTGCGGCCGTTCAGGCGGTGCAGTTTGTGGGAATGCCTGAATGTCGTCTTACGCTTTCGCAGGCTGTTACCTATATGGCCTGCACCCCAAAAAGCAATAGCGCCACCTTGGCTATTAGTGAAGCGACCCGCGATGTGCGGGAGAATCGCACCCTCCCGGTGCCGCGACATTTGCGCGATTCGCATTATGCGGGGGCCAAATCGCTCGGCCACGAGGGGTACAAATATCCGCATGACTTTCCGGAGGGTTATGTGCCACAGGTGTACCTTGGCGTAGAAAAGCACTATTATCTACCCACTGACCGTGGCCACGAGCGAGAGTTGCGGCGGTATCTCGAGCAACTGGGGCGAATGGCTTCAGATGGGCCTTGCCCAGGCGATGGTGGCAAGAAGTAATGTCAACCGCTTCGAGGAGGAAGCATGAACAAGGCTGATATTCGCGCTCAGATGAAGGCCGAGTTAAAGAAGATTACTGTTGATCAGCGCCATACCCGTTCGCTGGCGGCGTGTAATTTGCTCACAACAACGCGCGAGTTTCATGATGCGCAAGTGATCATGATATTTTTTTCCGACCATAGCGAGGTCGAAACCTCAACGTTGGCGCTGCATGCGTGGAATGAGGGCAAAACGATCGCCGGGCCGCGCGTTCTCTGGGAAACGTCGGAAATGGAGCCGGTGGAGGTTTCCTCGCTTGAAACCAGGCCGCATCCGCTTGCCGCGGGCGTTCGGGAGCCGGTGCAGGGCCGTCCCATTTCGCCCCGGATGATAGATTTGATTGTTGTACCCGGCGTGGCGTTTGATCGGTGGGGCTATCGAGTGGGGCGGGGAAAGGGCTTCTACGACCGCTTTTTTTCTGGCAAAGATATTCGTGGAGTCCGTGTCGCTTTGTGCTTTCACGAACAGTTGCTTGCGGATCGCATTCCGGTGGAACCGCACGATGTGCCCATGCATTTAATTGTGACAGATAAAGAAATCGTACACTGCTTTCATGAGTCGCCAACAGCCCATTAGCGTCCGGGGCACAGGCGATAGCGATGGTCTGCGGCCGCCGAGTCAATGGTAAACTATTGCATCATGGCTCGTTGGAGACAAACATCGGCACGTATGCGACTGTACCGCGGCCTTATGCTGTGGTTGCTGGTTGGGGCATTGGTCATTTGGGGCTTTGTACAGGCTTTGAGGGTGCGTCAGGCCGTGTTGGCGAAGGTTCGGCTGGAGAGCAGGCACAAATCGGTTCAAGATCAATCTAAACCTGCGGCGGTGGTTACGCCGGCTCCCTCTGCGTCATTTCTTCAGCGTGTATATATTGGAAAAGTGGCGTCGAATACGCAGGCTCCTGCGGGCACGGTCTCGAGCATAGACGATGCCGGAAATGACACGCTGGAGGTCATATCACCTGACTTACTTGCCAAGACTGTTCGTAAGGCCAGGCAAGCCGACGAATATCTTGCCGCCGGGCGGGTTTTAGAGGCTCGTGATTTGTATAACTCCGCGCTCAACGGCATATCGGGGCTGGGAGAGCATGAGGCTGTCGGACTGCGGCAGGACTTGGCCGCACTCAACGCCCACACGCTCTTGGGCACGGGGGTGCTGCCGGACGACCCGGCTGCAAGCATTGTAGCCGTGGCGGCTGGTGATACCTTGGCACGCATCGCGGACAACTATCGGTTGACGCTGGCTCTCATCGAAGAACTGAACCCGGCGGTGCATCCAGCCGATTTGCGGGCGGGTCAGCCAGTGAAGGTGTTGTTAGGCCCGTTTGATGCAAGGGTTGTTTTGCATGCGAATCGGATTGATATCATGCTGCATCACCTTTACGTGACTTCATTTAAAATGGAACTTGACGATGCTTTGCCGGTGACTCCAGGCATTTACGAGGCGTCTGGCAATGCTGATAGCACCGTCAATGAATGGCCGCAAGGGGCTATTTTAATGAGTCCGCGGCGTGGCCATGGCCGCAGTTTGATGATCCAGCGCAGGCCGGCTGCGGTGGGTAATATCGGCGTATCGGGCAAAGCGCTGGCAAGGTTGAAAACACTTCTGTCCCCCAAATATTCGCAAGTTGACGTAGTGCCCTGAGCTTGCCATGATACATGGGCTGGCGCGTGTGCCAATGTTGGTGCCTTGCGACAGGCGGGCTTCTCGCCACGTCGAGGTCTTGGGATAGAGGTCAGCTCGTCGCCGGCAGCAAGCATTCGGGAGTTATTTTACGCATGTCCATCACGGTACAATGCCATGAATGCTCGCGTGTCCTCGAGTTGGACGATGGATTTCGAGGAGGCGTGTGCCGCTGCAGCTTTTGCGGAGCGCTTCTGCAGGTTCCCAAAGAAGCTGCCGCGAGCGAAAAAGCCGGACGTCCGGCGGCACCGGCGGGCGCGGGTGTTTCGGCTCGACCAAGTGCACCAAATACCGATACAGGGCTTTCGCGAAATCGCCCCTCATCCGGTGGTATCCGGCGCCCGGTGGACCCCACCGGCAGCGGGGCGTTTGCAGGTTCGCCGGTGCGGCCGGCATCGCCGATGAGCGGCATGGCTGCTTCTCCCGTAAGTTCCCGCCTGGCTGAAGAGAACGAGAGTACACCTTCAGCTTATATTGACCGGGCAGGCCGACGAACCACAAAATCCGCCAAAACCAATCTGTATATCTTCTATGCCCTTATTGCGTTAGGCGTGCTGTTTGTTGCTACGATTGTCATTATCGCGGTTGTGGTTTTACATGGCAGTAATAGTAATTCGGGCTCAGCCGCAGCGCCCGAAAATCTGGTTGCTCATTCCGCAGGGGGCGGGGCGGCGGTGCAAGGCCCCGCTTTTCTGGCCATTCCGCTCAGTGGGTCGCACATTGTTTTCAGCCTGGATAGTTCTTCGGCCAATACGGACAGCTTTAGCTACGTTGCCGAAGCGGTAGCACATGCAGTCAAGTCGCTGAGAGTTGGCCAGCATTTTCGCATAGCGCTATGGACCGAATCGGGTCTGCAAACCATTCCCGGCCACGGGTGGCTTACGAAAGCCGACGCCGCGGCAGACCTGCAGAAACTCATGAACGTAAATGTCTATGGCAGCAGCAGTGCCACTAAATGCATGACGGACTCTCTTGCCCTTGGCGGCGACCAGATTATTTTTGTTACGGCCAAGGCGTTGCTGCCCTCGCATTTGGCGGCTAAGGTGCTCCAAGTCCGCACCCACGCCGAGCGGCTCGATGCAGTTACGGTTGATGGCGCTAAATCACAACTGCGGAAGCTCGCCAAAGCCGCCGGCGGCACGTTTAAGAGTTTATCTAACAGCGATATTCGCCATTTGTTGGGGCAGCAGTAGTGCCCGGTTTTTGCGTCACGGGAACCTTATTCCCCGGTGGGGCCTTCGACCCGCTTCATTTCTGCAAAGGCGCGGCGCAGCAGACGGTCAGCTTTGAGCGTTTTAACGGAAATCATCGGTGAGTGTTTAAACGGATTGTAAAGCGGGTCGCCGACATAAGCTATTCGCCAGGCTGTTTGCGGAACGGTCATATAGTACACCTCGCCCTGCGTAAACTTGCCTGATAGCAACAATGCAAAGAACAGTTTGGGATCGGGAAACGCAAATAAATAGGGTTCATCCACCGCACCTAAGGTGCCACAGACGCCGTGCTCCAGCAAATTGATGCACCAACCATGAAATTGCGGATTGTGCAGCGTCTGGAGTTCAAAGCTCGCTACATGATAGCCAACGCATCCCGGCAGCCACTGGCAGCTGTCAACATAATGAAGCAGCGAATACCAACCGCAGTAAATGGCCGCGTTGGGGCAGTTTTTAGCCTGGAGTAGTGCCGGTGTGTCGTCCAGGACAATAGGCATCTGGGATTTGGCCTTAAGGTAGCGGGCCGTGTGGCGCAAAATGCGGTCAAACGCACTGTAGCCATCCAGTCCGTGCAGTCCGCGGGCGTCAAAGTATCCTACGCCGCGCAGCCCCTGGCGCTCTACTTTAATGCCGCGGTCTATCATGCCATCCACCATGGTGGGCGATAGGCCGTCGAGCCGCGAAACCATCATGATGCGATCATGGATTTCGTTTTGCAGGCTGCGGCTCCAGTTGGTCAGGCACATGGGGTTGGACTCCCAGCCGATGTGCGGCAGATTGGGTGTCCAGAGCATCATCAGGTCGCTGTCCAAGGCAGCGTTCTGGTGTTTTTGCTTGAGATAGGCCTCATCTGACAGCAACTGTTCAGTCAATCCGACTTGTCCAAAGAGCTTGAGCTGTAGGTCGCGCATTTTTCGGCGATTGGCCTCAAGATAGCGCCGTATATTCAAGACTTGAAATTGCTTAAGCGCATCGCGTACCGCAACCTGCGTTTCGGCCATTTTTGTCCGTTGGGCCTCGGCGGCCGCCGTGTCGCCGGTTACATGAAGCATACGCACCAAACCTCCGGGGCCTACATACTGCTGCAGCAGGCTTAAAATGTTTGCCGGCACAAGGGTTGCCGGAGGTTGCTGGCTTAGCTTTTTCATGGCGTTGGCCAGGGCGGCCTGTAGTTTTTGCAGCAACTGCGACACTTTGGCTGTGGTGCCGGGCGGAGGGTTTGCCGGCGTTGTTTCCGACGGTTGTGGCACATTAAGAAGCCCGGCCAGCTTTCCGGATTTGCTTATGGATTCAAACTGCTCGATGCCGCGCCTAAGAACGGGTTCCATCCTCAGCAGGCTTTGGCGGATGGCCGTTAGTTCTTGCACCTGCTCGGCCGATGGAACTCCGCCCGTTACGCGCAGAGGAATGCCATAGGTGCTCACCAGGCACAGGATGCTTTTTTGCAGATGGCGCTCGCGCAGAATTTGGCGGATGGGACCGGCGATACGGGCATCGTAGTAATCGCAGGCGACATTATCGTTATTAAAAGGTAGGTTCAGCACGATCAGGTTTTGTGCAGGTATGTGCCGCGCACGCAGGTAGTGGTGCGCCACCTTAAGCGATCCTGGATTGTTGCCATTGGCGATAACCGCCACCTGCGTCGGAAGCAGTGCGACAGCCTTGGGAACTGCCGAGGTAAGGATTGATACCGCAGCCACGAAGAGAGCAAAGCCGTGGCCGCATTTCTTTGTAATCATGCAAAAACCTCGTATTGAATCACTTAAATTTGTGCACGCACAACTTGCCGATCGCTCACGAGTATGCGAGAAAGTTCAATGCTAAATTGGCCATCAGCTTTATGCCCACAGGCAGGGCTGCGTCCGGAAAATCAAACTGGGGATTATGCAGCATCGGATAGTCCTTTGCTCCGCTGGGCCGAAGACCAAGCACAAAAAAGCAGCCGGCGGTCTCCTGCAAATAGTAGGCAAAATCTTCGCTCCACAAAAAGGGTTCTGTCAGACGCTTAAGGCGCCGCAGACCCAGGGTGGCTCCCGCCGTCTGCTCGAAGTGTGCGGTGGCTGCGGCATCATTCACGGTGGCGGGCGTGCCGAAGCCCCATTGGCACCGTACGCGACAGCGATGCGCCGTGCCAACGGTGCGGACGGTGCGCTCAATGGCGGCTCTCATGGTGGTACGTGCCGCTGCTGAAAGTGTTCTAAGCGTACCGGAAAGTTCGGCAGTTTCTGGAATGACATTAATGGCCTGGCCCGCATTAAATGTGCCAAAACTTAAGACTACCGTCTCAAGCGGGCTAAGGGTGCTTGCGGCAAGCCCGGTAAGCGATTGAACAATAGCCGCTCCGCATGCAATCGGGTCAATGGCCTGATGTGGGTATGCTCCGTGCGAACCTTTGCCATGAATGAAGATGTTGAATGTGTCCACTGCGGCTAAAAAGGTGTCGCTCTTGATTCCTGCCGTCCCGATGGGCATGTGCGGCCAGCCGTGGAGGCCAAAGATGGCATCAACTTTGGGTGCCGCCAAAGCCCCGGACTCCACCATGCGACGCCCTCCATTGAGCGCCTCCTCGGCAGGTTGAAATATCAATTTTACGGTGCCGTTGAGGTCGTTGCGTCGTTGCATAAGGGCTGCTGCGGCGCCAAGCAGAATGGCAGTATGGCCATCGTGCCCGCATGCATGCATTAGGCCGGGGCACTGGCTCTTCCAGGGGCGTTTGGTCATCTCGGTAATGGGCAGGGCGTCCATATCCGCCCGGAGGGCGACACACTTCTTAGCCTTCAAACTGCTTTTACCTTCGATCAACGCGACAATGCCTGTTTCACCTGCAAAGCCTGTTTTATAAGATATGCCCAGGCGCTTAAGTTCCGTTGCTATGGTCATGCAAGTGGCATGCTCTTGAAAACCCAACTCAGGGTGGGCGTGAATATGGCGGCGCAGCACGGTTGCCCGCTTGACGATTTGCTGGAAATAAGATGTATTTTCATCAATTAAAATCATGGTATTCCAATGGGTCAAAGCTACCGGCGCAGGCGTATAAATGCAACCGTGCAAAGTGTAAGCGATGCAATGGCCAGAGATTTTATCTGGAATTATTTTGACCACTTGCACGGCTTTGCGGCTATAATCTCAACACCGTACTGGCCGTTTTTCGGGTGCCAGCGGAACGGAGATACCATCCATGGCCAAAAAAGCCGATGCCTCGCCAAGCTTTGAAGAATCCATGGCGCAGCTCGAAAAAATTGTAGAGGAAATCGCCTCAGGCTCCATTGGCCTGGAGGAAAGCCTGGCACGCTACGAGCAGGGTATGCAGCTCGTGCAGAAATGTAAGGCAGTATTGGAGCGGGCCGAAAAACGCATCGAGCAACTCACGGCTCAAGGTAGTGGCCTCGTGGCACAGCCGCTTGAAGCACCAGAGCCGCATGCCGTTGATGCAACTCCGTAGCAATCGGTGCGTTGGGCAGTAAAGGGTTCCATGAAAAACATCCAGATGTGAACCAGGGGCGATTAATTTATGCAGACACAACCGGCAGCTTTGGCATCGGCGGCGGAAGAAACATCCCTGACAACGTCGGGCGGCGCCTCAACAGTCGCACCGGTGCGCCACTCCGGTACGCCGCCGGCAATGGGCGCAGCTCTGGTTATTTTGTTGGCAGTCGCAGTGCTCGTAATCATTGCCAGCATAGCGCTGTCCATCAAACTCTATCGTATGGATGTGGCCATGCACTGGAGCCATCGCGACGCCATTGGCGTCGCCGGCTTGGTTATGCTGGCCTCGCTGGTGGTTGCCGCCACGTTGGTAGGGGTAGCGGTTGTGCTTATCATGCTGGCCCATGTGGCCCGAGCAGTCCGGAATACACAGGCATCCGTGGATAATTTGCGCGGCGCCATCAACGCAGCTCGCAATGATGTGGTGCTGCGGTTGGCCAATTTGGAAACTTCGCTGGCCTCCGGCGGCGGTTTACTCCAGTCGCACTCTTCAAGATTAGCCACAAGCGACGCGCCAAGCATCCCGGCGATGACGGTGACGCCCGTGGACGAACTTAGTTCGCGGCTGCTGGTGGATTTGCTCTCGCAGTTGCGCGATTACAGCCTGATGGATGAGATGCAGCGCCGGAGTGCCGCCATCCGCCATTGGAGCCAGCGCAAGGCCTCTCTGTTGGAGCAGTTCGACCTGCACCTTCGCGATCAGAACTGGCTGGCCGCCGACGAAACCATTAAGGAGCTTCGCGCCATACTGCCCGAAGACCCCATTGGCGGCGAGCTTGCGGCTCGACTGCATGCCCAGCAGTCAACGGTGGTGCAGCGGGCGCTCGAAGATGCGAGTGAGCGCGTGCGGCAGGCCGTTGGCCTGGGCGCATGGGATCAGGTAGAGCAGCTTGTGCGTGAACTACAGGGACGTTTTCCGAAAGATTCGGCGGTGCAGGCCTTTATTACGCAGGTTCGTCAGGAGCAGGCTTCGTTCTACAAAGAAGAGTTCCAAAACCTGCTCGCTTCGCTCAAGGAGGCTACCGAGCATCGGCAGTGGCAGCGTGCGGTGCTCTTCGCCCAGCAACTGATGGATCGCTACCCCGATGAAAAGCTCGTGGATCGCATTCGGCAGGACTTTTCCACCTTGCAAAGCAATGCCGATGCGCAGGAGCGCCAGGAAGAAGAATCGCTATTCAAAGATTTACTCCAGCGCCAGCGCTTTGAAGAGGCACTCGAAGTGGCCAATCGCATCATGGATCGCTTTCCTCACTCGGCCTCCGCGGAAGCAGTCAGCAAACTGCTGCCCAAGGTTATAGAACTGGTCAAGCAGGAAAAAGCCCGCCGCCAGCAGGCCTCCGGCAAAGAGATGAATGCCTGATCTCTGCATCACTTGCGGTGGTACGCCGCATTGCGCACCCGTTATCCGTTCACGCCAGCGCCGATGGGCCACAATGGCAGCGGGTTCTGGAGCACTCTGCAACGGGGAAACCCTTCGTGGTGCGGGCCTCCAGCCTGCTGCGCCCCAACCTCTGACGATTCCGCGATCGGGGCTTAAGGTCATTCGGTTTTGGCCATAAGAAGAATGTCTTTGCGGTGCATCTGCTGCAAGCCACCGGGGGCCGGTTTTATGACATTGGCCTGGCCCGCATGCTCACGGCCGAAAAACGTTCTGCGCTATAGCGCAAGCAATTTGTGATGTTTCATCGAGAATCCGTGAGTCTGTCCGAGTAATAGCCGGGATTACGATAGGGTTGAAATGCCCCGTATACGCGGCGGAGGATCGAGCCGACTCTAAATATGACTCTGCGAGATCCGACAACAAACGAGACGGGGCATTTCAGAG
>JBMFVX010000029.1:0-27776 GCA_049965775.1 Phycisphaerae bacterium | reverse complement strand
GTCGAAGGGCTTAACAACAAGATACGGGTTATACAGCGTCGGGCTTATGGCCTTCGCGATGAGCAATACCTGCGACTGAAAGTGCTCACCTGCATGCTGCCGGAGCTATAGCGACAGCGACAGCGATCGGAAGTTCCACGGTACCTGTTACCTGTTGGGACTACGGCCCGGTACGTACGAGGATCGTTCGTTACATCTTGGAGGGAGGAGAGTTGCAAGTGGCCCCGCCGGCCACGGAGGCGAACGCCCTGCGCCCTTAGGGCTCCAGCGGAGACCTGATCGGCAACGGGCATCCGACTTCCAGCTCAATCCACCCATTGGCTCCAATACCTCCCGACTAAAAGTTCTCTCTGTTATAGTTCGCCACGGATCATAATCATATATACTCATGCGTCAGGGCAAAAACACGCTTTTTTACCCACTCGATTGCCCGAAGAGCCTCTTCTGCGACATGAGTTCTGAAAAATACGATAATGAATATATACCGCTTGCGGGCAGAATTGAAGTATTTCTCGTGGTGCTGCGGCGCAACCCGGGCACCCCGGCAGCGCTGCCGCTGGCCGGGGTGATACCACGCGGCTTAACCGCGTGGCTCGTTGTTGGGCGGCGTTCAATTTTTCCTCAAATTTTGGCCGCTGGCAGTATATCTGAGGTGCCGGAGCTATTAGCGCTTCAGGCCCCGTCAACTTATGTAAACAGTTGGGCCTATTTTTTTCGTCGAGGTCATTACCACCGGTTTGCGGACCGAGCTGCACAAACTGCAAAACTTTCGTTCTACAAGCTATACTGGTGCTAACTGGTACGCGAATTGCATGCGGGCGGCGGCTCGCCTTTTGTACATAGAGTGGCCATGAGACTTGATACCTCCCATCACATGCGAATGGAACAGCGAATGAAGCTGGCCCCACGCATGATTCAGTCCATGGAAATTCTGCAGTTGCCCACCATGGCGCTCGAAGAACGCATAGATCAGGAGCTTTCCGCCAACCCTATGCTTGAAAAGCAGGAATCTCCATTTGACCGCGGACCCGACCTTGACCCGATTGGCGGCACCGCAGCCGAGGCGGCCGCGCCCGCGACGCCGGCCGCGAACGATGCCGGCGGTACGCCTGCTGCGGACCCGGCTGACCCGGCCGCGGCCGCCGACGCCGCACTTATGCGATTTTTGGAGGACCAGCGCTATCTTTCGCAGGGCAGCTCTCGCCGCATCGCATCGGGCGACCATGACCCAAAAATGGAAGCCATGGCCAATGCCGCCGCCCGCGGCATTTCTCTGCAGGAAGAGCTGCTTCAGCAATGGAGCCTTGTGGATGTTGACGATCGCATTCGCCGCGCGGGCGATATTCTCATAGATTGGGTGGATCAGGACGGATACATCCGCGATTCGCTCGATACCATTTGCCGCACCCTGCCCGCCGGCGTTCGTCGGCAGGACATTGCCGAGGCGTGGCCCATTTTGCAGCAGCGCCTTGAGCCTGCGGGCATTGCGGCCCGCGACCTTCGCGAGTGCCTGCTGCTGCAGATAGATCGCCTGAACCGCGAGCAGGGGCTGGATGTGGCCGTGCCGCGACTGCTGGTAAGCCGCTATCTTGAAGACCTTGAAATGAACCGCCTGCCGCAAATTGCCCGGCGCGGCGAGCTTACGCTTGAGCAAATCAATCAGGCGCGGCAGTTCATGGCGCGGCATCTTTCGCCGCGGCCCGGCCGAATGCTTACCGAGTCGCAGGTGCCGGTCATCATGCCCGACGCCATTATTCAACCTGATGAAGAAACCGGCAGCTATGTCATTCGCCTCACCGATGACCGGCTTCCCCGCCTGTACATCAACGAAGCGTACGCCCGCATGGCCCGCAACCGCGGCGTAGACGACAAAACCCGCCTGTTTCTATCCAACAATTTGCGCAATGCCCGCTGGCTTATAGAAGCCATCGAACAGCGCCGTTCCACGCTACTAAGGGTGCTCAAGGTGGTGGTGGAAGCGCAAAAAGACTTTATTGAACATGGCCCTGAACAGCTTAAGCCGCTCCCCATGACCGGCGTTGCCGAGCAATTGGGCATACATGTGGGCACGGTGAGCCGGGCCGTGGCGGATAAATATGTGCAAACGCCGAGAGGCATTTTTGCGCTGCGGCAATTTTTTACCGGCGGCATGGCCAACGCCGCCGGTGAAGAAATGAGTTGGGATGCGATCAAGGCCGTCCTCCTGGATGTTATAGAACATGAGGATAAAAAAAACCCGCTCAACGACGATCAAATTGTGGAAGAACTTCAGAAGCGCGGCATTAAGCTCGCGCGGCGTACCGTGGCCAAATATCGCAAAATCGGCGACATCCCGCCCGCTCGCCGGCGACGTGAGTTTTAGCCCGGCGTTCGCGTTATACACTCGCTCTGCGGATTTTTGGGCCTACTCTGCGGCGCGGCTCCTCGGAGTACCATTTGCGTCAGGTACGCTTGCGCCACCGCTACTTGAGGCGTGCCAAAAATTCCCGCCGCGCGCCGGGATCGCAACGCGGCGATTACTTGGACAGGCTCCTGGCAGATAATGCGGATCAGCCGCCGAGCAAGGGCGGTGCACGGACATCCGCGGGTTCGTGTGAAGGCGGCGGCGTTTTCGGCGATTATTTGGGTTCTATTGAACGTTCACATTGCTGCGCTGCATGAGCTGCGTCTGGCTCGCTGGCGGCCGGCAGGCCTCCGTGCGTCTCGTGCCGGCCGAAGAAACGCATGTACAGGTATATATTAGCGCCCATGACGGCGGTGTATATGAAAAATGGGGTCTCGACGGCCGCTATGTCAAAGAGCCATCCGGTGCAGATAATCGCCAGCGACGCGGCCGAGAGGCGGGCAACCTGATTGGCCGCCAAGGCTCGGCCAATATCATCTATATGTACGCGGCTGGTAATGGCTGTCTGCTGAGCGGGGAGGGCCGCAATTCGCAAAGCCGGGGTAATGATGTAGATAAATAGCGCCACGGGCAGAAAGTGCCAAACCGCCATCAGCAGGAGCAGTATTGTTCCAAGGGTGCGTGTAAGCACAATGCTGCGGGCAAAGCCAAAGCGTCGCTCAAGCAGAGGTGCGGTAAGCAGAGCGACGGCCCCCAAAATATTGGCGGCGGCGGTGTACCAGGCCATCTGCCTTTTGCCCATGTCAAAGACGATCATAAAAAACGGTATCAAAAACGGCGTGATCAAGCCCTGCGAAAAGCCATTGAGGGCACCGGTGATGGTGAATTGCTTCATCACTTTGCGCGAGCCATGAGGAGGCCGTGGCGGCGATGGGTGGCGCGGTATTTGCAGCCACAGCAGCGGCAAGGCCCCAGCCAGGCTGATGGCTCCTGCGAAGAGGAATACCCGATGAATAGAGGCAAAGCCGACGAGCATGGAACCGAGCGATCCGGCAACGCCGCCTAGAAACGCCAAGAGCGAAAAGTAAAGCGTCCGCCGATGGGGCGCGGCCAAATCAGCAATGACCGCGCTTTGCACCGGCTGGGCGGCTCCGCCCACGCCGCCGCCAATGAGCGAGCCGGTCGCGGCAAACCCGCCGATGATCGCTGCGGCAAAGATCATGGGCAGGCTGGTGAACAAATAAAGCATAAATGCGCTCACCGGCAGCATGGCGGCGCTGAGCAGAAGCGTTCCCTTGCGGCTCCAGCGATCGGCGAGATGCCCGATTATAAGGCCCAGAACCGCGGTGGAAGCTACCCCTACCATGTAAATGGCTCCAAGGGTGAGGCTTCCAAAGTGCAGCTTTTTGAGCACCAGATAGGGCAAGTCTACGGCGATCATAGCGCCTGCGATGCCGCGAGCCAGCCTAAATAAGATCAGCATGGCCAGGCTGAACTTGTGCGGCGTGGCCGGCGGCCAGCTTGGGGCGGGCGCGGCCGCTGTGCCGGCGTCAGCGGGTGTTGATGGGTGATGGGCCTCTGGTGCGGGTATTACCGGCGTAGTCATAGCCGGGATTCTAACAAAACCCAGCCTGAATGTCCCGCCGCGGGCGTGTGAATTGGTTAGAAATTGCAACCTTTTATGTGATGCTGCGTGTAATGCTGTTGAAGGCCAACGCCGGCACCGCGGAACGAGGCGTCACGGCTATTGCCGTAAGAGTCGCTAAACGCTAACATTTTTGATGTTCGTGAGGGCGTGTTAGATGTAGATGCGACAGATGGGCAAACGTTTCTTCCAGGGACGAACCTCTTTGCCGTACGCCATGTGAAAGAATAGTTCAATGAAGCAAGTAGTTTTACAACCCGCCACCGGCTCGCTGAACCGGGTAGAAGCCAGCGCCGAGTCACTGGCCCTGGGGTTTGTGACGCTTATTCCGCAAATGATGGGGGTGTTGCGAAGGCACCTGCGGGCCGGCCCGCAACTGGAGTTGCGGCCGGGTCAATTCCGGATGCTGCTGCTGCTGCAGATGTTCGGCCCCGCGTCGCTTTCAGATGTTGCCGATCGGCTTGGGCTGACCCTGCCCTCGGCTTCCAAACTGGCTGAAGAACTGGGCAAACTCGGTTTTATCGCACGTCGGACCGACCAGGCCGACCGCCGTCGCATTGTGCTTTCGCTGACGCCCAGCGGGCGCTCTGCGCTTGAAGCGGTGCAGCGCGAGGCGCAGCGCCATCTCGCCGAACTCTTTGAGCCGCTGACTGCGGCAGAGCGTAAATTTCTGGCGTGCGCCGTGAGTGTCATGCGGCCGCTGTTTGCCGCCAAGCCGGGCGCGGCGATCAGCGCGGCATCTGGTGTGCGGACCGTGACGAAAAAGCCGGTTCGCAAAAAGTTGCAGAATCATCAAAAGGTGACTGTATGAAAAGTGTGATTACTTGGTTGGTGGTGTTGGGTGTGCTTGCCGGCGGCGGCTACTGGGCCTGGCACACCTGGGGCGGCAAGGCGGCTGTAACGTCTACGTTTATGACCGCTTCGGTTCAGCAGGGGAACCTGGCGGCGACGGTCAGTGCCACCGGTACGCTCGAGCCGCGGGAAGTTGTGGATGTAGGCTCGCAGGTCAGCGGCACCATCATTGCGTTCGGCAAAGATGCAGGGGCCAAAGAGGTAGATTACGATTCGCCGGTAAACCAGGGTACCGTGCTGGCACGTATTGATCCGGCATTGTTTCAGGCAAGCGTAGAGCAGGCAACGGCAAACCTCGCGCAGGCAAAATCCAACGTGTTGGTGGCCCAGGCGCGGCTCCAGCAGTATCAAGCCGCGCTTGTGGATGCCGCCGCCGACTGGCAGCGAGCCCAAAAGCTGGGCATTGGCAGCGGTGCGCTCTCGGCGACGCAGTACGATGCGTACAAATCTACCTTCGATCAGGCTCAGGCCAATGTGGGCGTGGGGGATGCTTCACTGACGGCGGCTAAAACCGCGGTGCAGGCTGCCACGGCCACGCTTGATACCGCAAAAATAAACCTTGGTTACTGCACGATAACTTCGCCGGTCAAAGGTGTTGTTATAGACCGCCGGGTGAATATCGGCCAAACTGTTGCGTCGAGCTTCAGCACGCCGAGTCTGTTTTTGATTGCTGAAAATCTTAATCGTATTCAGGTGTGGGCCTCGGTAAATGAGGCGGACATCGGCCGGATAAAAAAGGGCGATTCGGTGACATTTACGGTAGACGCATTCCCGCACGAAACATTTAAGGGCGTTGTATCGCAAATTCGCCTCAATGCCACCATGGTGCAGAATGTGGTCACCTACACCGTGGTGGTGGACACCGACAATCCCAAGGGCAAATTGCTGCCCTATTTAACGGCGCAAATGGATTTTCTGGTTGCCAATCGAAAGAATGTGATGTACGTGCCCAACGCGGCGCTGCGATGGGTACCGCGGCAGACGCAGATAGCGGCCGCGGCTCCTGCGCACCAGTCTGTTTCGGGTAAAGACGTGCTGGGGCAGGGTGTTGTATGGGTTGAAGCCGGTAACAACCAGGTTCGCGCTATTAGCGTCGGCACCGGCCTGGCCAACGACTTTAACACCCAGATCATCTCCCCTGAAATTAAGCCCGGTATGAAAGTGGTTGTGGGTGAGCGTCAGGCGGGCAACAGCAGCGCCCAGGGCGCGGTTAACCCGTTTATTCCGCAGCCATTCAAGAAAAAGAGCTAAGCACACGGCGGCCTTGGAGCTTGACGGTGATGAACCTGATAGAAATTGAGAATGTCGTGAAGACCTACCACCTCGGCGGCAGCGACGTGCCGGTGCTCAAGGGGGTGAGCATGGCGGTACAACAGGGGGAGATGGTTGCGCTGATGGGCGCAAGCGGTTCGGGCAAAACCACGCTGATGAATATTCTCGGTTGCCTCGACAGACCCACATCCGGTCGCTACATGCTTGATGGTCAGGAAGTGTCGCGCATGAATCCGAATCAGCGGGCGGAGGTGCGCAACGCCAAAATCGGGTTTGTGTTTCAAAACTTTAATCTCCTGCCACGGACTTCGGCGATCGAAAATGTATTGCTGCCAAGCACCTATGCGGATGGCTCAATTCCATCGGCGACGTTGCGCCGACACGGGCGGCAACTGCTTGAACGCGTCGGCCTTGCGGATCGGGCCGATCACGAGCCCTCGCAGCTTTCAGGCGGGCAGCAGCAGCGGGTGGCCATTGCGCGGGCACTGGTTAACAGTCCGCGGCTTCTGCTGGCTGACGAGCCGACGGGCAACCTCGACTCCCGCACCAGCGAAGATGTTTTGGCTATGTTTCAGAATCTTAATCAGCAGGAGGGGCTTGCCATTCTGCTGGTAACGCATGACGCCAATGTTGCTTCGCATGCGCAGCGCGTCATTCACATACATGATGGCATGATCGCGGCGGGCGCATTTGAATCGGCATCGCCGGCAGCCGATGTGCCTGCAGATGTTGCCAGCCAAAAGAAAGGCCGGTGATCTATGCATAAGTTAGCATCTACCAGCATAACGGCCTTAAGGGCGCTGCAGCGCAATTTGATGCGCTCGGCGCTGACCACTTTGGGCATTGTCATCGGCATTGCGGCTGTAATTGCGATGGTGCAAATCGGCGAAGGATCGTCCGCGGCCATTAAGGCCACCTTTGAAAGCATGGGTGCCAACACGCTTATTGTATTTCCGGGTCAGGCGGTGAGCGCGGGGGTTAGTTTCGGCGGTGGCAGTGCTGTTACGCTTACCTCACAGGACGCCGCGGCCGTGGCCCGCGATTGCCCATCGGTTTTAGCGGCGGCTCCGCAGGTGAATGGACGCATGCAGCTTGTGCGCGGCGGCCACAACTGGGTGCCGCAGTTTATTGCCGGCACCTCGCCCGCGTATTTCACCATACGGGACTGGACTATCGCCGAGGGCCGAGCGCTTAACAATGGCGATGTGTTGGGCGCCAACCAGGTGTGCGTGCTGGGCCAAACCGTGGTGAAGGAACTGTTTCCCAGCGGCCAGGCGGTGGGTAAAACCATTCTTGTACAGAATGTGCCGCTGCGCGTGGTGGGCACGTTGGTGCCCAAAGGCGCTAATATGATGGGCATGGATCAGGATGACATTTTGGTGCTGCCGTGGACAACGCTGAAGTTCCGCATATCGGGTACTGCACTGCAGAATCAAAATCAGAGTCAGTCGTCGTCCAGCACGGCGGCGGTTTCAACCGATCAGCTATTTCCCGAAACGTCGCAGAGCCTGTATCCAACGCCGTCAACATCCGAACAGACCGACACCCCGCAGCCGGTGAGCTTTCCTAATGTGAACTCCATTTTGGTGGCGGTGCCCAGCACCCAGCAGATTCCGCAGGCTATCGAGGAAATCACGGCGCTGCTGCGGCAGCGGCACCATCTGCAACCCGGCCAGCCAAGCGACTTTAATATACGCAACCTTGCGGAGATTTCGCAGGCGCTAAGCTCCACCTCCAGCCTGATGACCAATTTGCTAACGGGGGTAGCGCTTATTTCGCTGATGGTGGGTGGCGTGGGCATTATGAACATTATGCTTGTTTCGGTAACCGAGCGTACCCGCGAAATAGGTTTGCGTATGGCGGTGGGCGCCAAGCCGCGCGATATTCTCGGGCAGTTTATTTTGGAGGCCATCGTATTGTGTCTTTTTGGCGGGGCGATGGGCATTGTAATCGGCCAGGGGCTTTCCAAACTGGTGCAGGCCGTTTTTCATTGGCCGATTGCGGTTTCGATTCCTGCGGTGGTGGCGTCGGTTGCGGTGTCGGCGGCGGTTGGGTTGATCTTTGGGTATTATCCGGCGTGGAAGGCTTCGCGTCTGGATCCTATTGAGGCGTTGCGTTATGAATAAGCTTGAACTAGCCGTTACGGTTGTGCCCCAGCCCAGGCGCGGTCGCAGGGCGGGGCGTGCCATGTTGGCGCTTGCGGTTGTCGGGGTGCTGGGCGCAGCGGGCTGCGCGGTGGGGCCGAACTATAAAGCGCCTGATACGACCATGCCTGCGTCATGGCCTGCCACGGCACCGGCCGCCAAGGGCCCCGCGCCCGATACGCAAGTTGGTGCAAAGACCCTGGCCGCAACCTATGTAACGAGCGGTGCAGCTCATCTGGCCGGCTGGTGGAGCAGCTTTCACGATCCTATTTTAGATTCGCTTATTGTGCGGTCGCTTAAGCAGAATCTGAGCCTGCAGTCGGCTTTGGCAGCCGTGCGGCAGGCGCGCTATCAGCTTAACAGCACCGCGGCCAACCTGGGGCCGTTTGTAACGGGCAATGCGTCTTACAACCACAGCCGCAGCAGCAACAACCTGAGTAAAGAGGGCGGTACAAAGTCGGAAGGCGATTTATTTCAAAGCGGTTTCGACGCGACCTGGCAGCTGGATATTTTCGGCGGCATTCGGCGGAGCGTTGAGCAGTACAAGGCCCTGTTGCAGGCCGCGGAAGATAATCGCCGCGCGGTGATGGTAACGCTGGTGTCGGAAGTGGCGAGCGATTACATCACGCTGCGCGGTGTACAGTCGCAAATTGCCGTTGCCGACAGAAATATTGTTCTGCAGCGCCAAACGGTAAAACTGACGCAGCAGCAGATGCAGGCGGGCTTTAGCACCGGCCTGGATTTGGCCAACGCTCAGGCACAGCTCGCCACGACCGAAAGCCAGTTGCCGCCGCTTAAAACGCAGGAGCAGCAGCTTATTTATGCGCTGGGCATTCTTTTGGGCCAGTCACCGGACTCGGTGGCGTCGGAACTCATCGTGCCGCATCCCATTCCACCCACACCGCCGAGCGTACCGATTGGTCTGCCGGGCGATTTGCTGCTGAACCGGCCTGATGTGCGTGCTGCCGAGCGGCAACTGGCCGCCGCCACGGCCGGCATTGGCGTTGCCGAAGCCGACTTGTACCCGAAGTTTGTGATTAACGGCAACATTGGGTTTTCTGCAGTGGATGCCGCCAAATGGTTTGATGCCAATAGTCTCATATGGGGCATCGGCCCGAGCGTAAGTTGGAATATTTTGAGTTCCGGGCAGGTGCAATCAAACATCAATGCGCAAAAAGCCGTGCGCGATCAGGATTTTTATACTTATAAGGAAACGGTGCTTCAGGCACTTGACGATGTGGACTCGGCCCTTGCGGCTTACAACCAGGAGCATGCTCATCGCCGGGCACTCATGACCGCCGTGGCCGACAACGAACGTGCCGTAGCGCTGTCCACCAAATTATATCGTAACGGCCTTACCAGCTTTTTGAACGTGCTGCAGGCTCAGGGCGCACTGTACGCGACTCAAAACTCATTGGTGCAGAGCAACCTCGCGTTATCCACCGACCTTGTGGCGCTTTACAAAGCGATCGGCGGAGGTTGGCAGGTGGGCAAGGCCGCGGCAAAGTGAGCATGCGGCGCTTTGGTTAGTCTCGGCATTCTCGCTGCGTAACAGCCATGGCGGCGCGGCTTATCTGTTGAGCGGGCGTTTGCGGCGGTGGCTGCTGCCGGGCTTTCCCGGTGCTATATTTACCACCTTGGGATGCACCAGCAACGTGGCATTTGCACTGGATTGGCTCGCAGTGCCGACTTGTCGGTCGGTCGTATCCTTTCGTATGAATGCAGATTCATCTTCAATAATAATCTTGATGGCCATTGGCGTCGTAGGTGACGAACCGTTAAATGTTACATAAGCCTGCATGACATTCCTCACTTATAAAAATAGTGTTGCGCTTGCCGCTCGATAATGGAGCTGCTTTCCTGGCCGCAAAGCGTTGCATCGAGGAACGTCCATGTTCAACCGCGTGGGTGCGCTGCGGACAACAGTGCGGCTACGGCCCGCTGGGTTGAAATAGTTGCCGATATTTAACGATAACCTCGGAGAAAGCTATGTTTAAAATACATGATCTCATAGGTAACACTCCTTGATATTCACTAACAGGCGACCTTTTACAGGTGTTTAGTGGTCATGAACGTCGTCATTTACGACTCATGTTCAACCAGCAGTACGTCAATAGCCATCCATGACAATTCTTACTCGCGAAGCAGATATCTTCACGAAACGATAAGAATAGTTTGACGCATTGGATAACAAATTTAAATACGGGGTTGTATACTTTTTGGCTCCAATTATTTCCGCAATACAGCATAAGAAATACACCTATATAGCCATCAGGTGTTTTGGACTTTGGCTGTTCTATCGCGGACACAAAGCCCAGAGGAGCTGTTTGGTGAAGAAGTCAGAATTTGGTACGAGTTGGTGAAGGGATATTGCGAAAGTTCATTGCACGGGTGTGCTACGAACGGGACGTAAAACTTGGATGCTATTGTGCTAGCGTCGCTGACGGATGAGCTGCGCCCAAAGGCCGCGTGGTGCTTGGCGAACAGGTAATTGGTTTGGCGAGGTTGCCTCGTTGCGGCGAACTATAGTCGTAGTGGGATAGTCCATTTTCAATGGTGACAAAATCGTTGAGGATCGCGAGCATAATTGGCGAGGCATTCTGCTGAGCAAAAATACAGCACCAAGTCGCGATCAATAGCTTGGGCCATTGCTGTAGCGGGGGTGAGCGTCGTTCCGCACACAGGATCTACCATTTTGCGATGATTGCGAGCCTTTGTAGCGACTTTGACAACCACCGGGAGGGCGGCAGGGCTTACACTTTGTGTGGCATGTTCAAGGATACGCTGCCTGCGAGCCTGCTTGCGCGTGGCTATCTCTGCAATTATTTTGGCATAAGGTTGCTTATTCATCGCCAGACCCAATCAATACATAACACCATTATCCACGCCATAGGCAACTCGCCTGCGTACGGGTATTCATCATGGCAGATTCCGAATGGAAAAAAATCGGGAAATGACGGTAAAATCCATGGGATGGGAGCGGTTTAATGGATAAGGCCATACCCTACCTTTTGTAGGGATAAATCCGATAGTCAAGCCGGCGCATGGCAAGAAAACCCGGCGACGGTTGGGTGGCGCCCTTTTCAGCTAAACTTAGCACTCGTCAAGCTGATTAAATCAACTTAGCCCAGATATGCCTTGGCCCGTTCACTGAGACTGCCGCCGGTCCTAAAGTTCAAATAATTTGATGATGGCTATAATGAGCCGCTGCGGCTGTTTGGATCAGCATTTGCCAACAGTTGGCCGCTGCATTAGTTTGGGCAGCGGTTGAGGCGGGTTGATGGATTTGGATTTTTCGCCATCATGGGTTTAATGTTTCGTTTATTTGGCCGTGGCAGGCGGGCAAAGGGCGAGGTGCCTGCGGGTCAATCGTCAGAGGTGGCGCCGCCGCGCGGGGCCAGACAGCCTGGCATGAACTCTCAGAGCCAAGACAGCTTGCCGGAGGGTGGCGGCCTGACAAATGCCGAACTCCTCAAACGCATGTTTCAATTTGTGCGCCCCGTAAAAGCGACGGCCATTGTGGCCTGCGCGCTGGTAGCCGTGGCGGTACTGCTGGATACCTCGGCGGCCAATTTAACACGCATTATTATTGATCAGGTAAAAGATCATCTCCACACAGCTAATGTCGCCGACGCCGCCGGCCGGTCTGCGGGGCAATTGTTTGCCGGGCCGCTGCGGCACGTGGTGCTGCTGATAGCGGTCCTGACGGCACTGGTGGTGGGTTCGAGCTTTAACGGGCTTCTGCGAAATATTGTCAACACGCGGTTGAGTATGGATATGGTGTATCACATGCGGGCCGCGGTTTACGACCAGCTTCAGCGTGTGGGCTTTGGCTTTCATGACGTGCACCCGAGCGGGCAATTGATCAACCGGGCTTTATCCGACCTGCACAATATCCGCTTTTTTGTAAACCTATCGCTGGTGCAAATTACTGAAATTGTTCTGTATGTTATCGGTTATGATATTCTCCTCTGGAGCATCAACCCGTGGATTGGCCTTGTGGCGCTCTTGCCCACGCCTTTTTGGTTTATGTACCTGCGGCATTTCAGTCGGCGGGTGCAACCCATTCAAAAGCGGTTGATGGCGTCCGGCGATGAACTCGTAACGGTGCTGAGCGAAAACGTCGCCGGCGTGCATGTGGTTAAGGCTTTCGCCACTGAAACAACCGAAGTAAAAAAATACAATCAGACCGCCGACGTATTTTACGGCCATGTTATGCAGAACGTGGGCATGTACAGCAACTTTGTGCCGATTTTTCGGGGTATTGCCATTGCATCGAGCCTTACGTTGTTCTGGCTGGGAAGCATTTTAGTGGTGCGCGGAAGCCTGCAGGTCGGCGACCTGATTGTGTTTGGCGTGGCGATGGGCAATATTCTCAGCCGGCTGCAGCAGCTCAATCAGATCAGCACGCAGTATCAGCAGGCTATTGTTTCGGCCCGGCGATTTTTTGAAATCCTCTGTGCGCCGCCCACCATTGAGCAATTGCCCGACGCTCCGCCGCTGCCTGCCGGCGAAGGCGCTATTGAGTTCAGGAACGTCAGCTTTGGCTATTCGGCCCGGCATCCGGTGCTGCATGATGTTACGTTTTCTGCGCCGGGCGGTTCGGTGATTGCCCTGGTCGGGCCTACCGGGGCAGGTAAATCTACGCTGGTGCAATTGCTGGCCCGCTTTTACGACCCGCAAAGCGGTGCTATTTGCATTGACGGCTGCGACATCAAAACCGCGCGGCTGGCAAGCGTTCGCGACAGCGTCGGCTTTGTATTTCAGGAAACGTTTTTATTTTCTGATACGGTCGCAGCCAATATCCGCTACGGACACGCGAGCGCCACCGACGGCGAAATTGAAGCCGCGGCGCGCATTGCTCAGGCACACGAATTTATCATGGAACTTCCGTACGGGTATGAGACCATTTTAGGCGAGCGCGGTGCCACGTTGTCCGGCGGGCAGCGGCAGCGGCTGGCCATAGCACGCGCAATTGTGGCCAACCCGCGTATTCTGGTTCTTGACGATGCCCTGGCTGCGGTAGACCCCGAAACAGAAAAGCTCATTCGCCGGGCACTCGCGCTGGTTATGGCGCATCGTACCGTCATGGTGATTGCGCACCGGCTCAGCACGGTAAAGGCCGCCAATATGGTTCTGGTGCTTGAAGACGGCCGCATTACCCAAATGGGCACGCATGAGCAGCTTATAAAACAGGCGGGGCATTACCGTGACATCGCCCGGCTGCAGCTTGCCGGCGATGAAAACTCGCTTCTGGCCGAAACGCGGCCGCGTCTGGGTGCGGCCACCGGTGTTGTGCCGGAGATTTTGCCATGATAAGCACTGTTTCATCACCCGCACGTCTTACCGTGCCGCAACGCATGCTCAACTGGGTGGCCGGTGGGCGGTTATACCCTGGGGGCATTGGCGGAGGCTCGCGGGCCCAAAGCGGTTCGCGCGACCCGGCGGCCGGGCCTGAACATGAAGCCGACTACAAGCCGCTCGATTGGAAGGTTATTCGCGGCATTTTGGAATGGATGCGGCCATACTGGCGACTCTATGCCTGGACGACGGTGGTGGGCTTTCTGGTGAACCTGCTGGAAATGATTACCCCGCGGTACATGCAGCAACTCATAGATACCGACATTCCTGGCAAGGCGGCTAATCTGCAGGCGAGCATTGCGGCCGCTGTATTGGGATATGTTCATGCGCCATGGGGGCATGAGCTTCGGCAGCTTTCAGGCCATTCGCTGGCGTATCTGAATATAGCGCTCACGATTGCGCTGTGGGCCGTCACCATGCTGCTGTCGCTGCTGCTGCAGCGCTATGGCATCGCCACCACCTGCCGCATCGGCGAAAATGTACTCTTTGCCCTGCGAAAGCGCGTGTTTAATCACCTTCAGGCGCTTTCGATGAGTTACTATGATCGCACCAAGTTCGGCCGAATTTTAACCCGTGGCACCAGCGATATAGATTCGATGTACCAAACCATTGTATGGGGTATCAACACGCTGATCGGCAACGTACTTCTCATGCTGATCGCCGCGGGCATTCTGCTGCTGCTCGATTGGCGCATTGGCCTGGCTGTGCTCTGGCTTGGGCCGGTGCTGTATGTGCTTAACAACGTTTATCGCCGGCGCATTGGGGCGGCATGGCGGCGCTCGCGCGAGGGCTTTACACGCGTGAGCACCAACCTGGCTGAAAATATTTCGGGCACGCGCGTGGTGGCGGCCTTTAATCGTCAGGATGAAAATCTGGAGGCTTTCAACGATCTGCAGGAAATAAACACCGCCAACAACCTGCAGGTGGCGGTCATCAACGGTGTGTATCAGCCGTTGCTTGGGGTTATCGGCTTTTTGGGCAAAGTCATTATTCTGCTTTTTGGCTCGTACCTGGTGCTGCATACGGCGCTGCACGCGGCCCCGCATCCATTTACGGTCGGCAAACTGGTCGCGGCCTATATTTACTGGGATTGGTTCATGGGGCCGGTCATAAACTTCGGCAATTTTTACAACGACAGCATGATGGCCATGGCATGTGCCGAGCGTGTGCAGGCGCTGTTGGCCCTGCAGCCGCAGGTTAAAGATATTGCCGATGCAATCGTGCTGCCGCCGCTGCGCGGCGATGTCGAGTTTGAGCATGTAAACTTCAGCTATTCACCCGACAAGCCGGTGCTGCATGATATTTCGTTCGCCGTGGCTGCCGGGCAAACCGTGGCGCTGGTGGGCCATACGGGGTGCGGAAAATCTACTATTGTGAGTTTGATCTGCCGCTTTTATCAACCGCAAAGCGGACGCATTCTTGTGGATGGGCGGGACATCGCCGCGGTGACCGGCGAGAGCCTGCATAAGCAGATGGGCATTGTTTCGCAGAATAACTATTTATTCAGCGGAACCGTGCTCGACAACATTCGTTATGCCCGGCCGCAGGCCACGCGTGCCGACGTGCTTGAAGCAGCCCGGCAGCTTAACAGTTACGAGGCGATAGAGCGGCTTAAAAACGGCTTTGACACCGAAGTGGGTGAGCGCGGCGGATCGCTGAGCCTTGGCCAGCGGCAGCTCATTTGCTTTACGCGGGCGTTTTTGGCCAACCCGCGCATTTTGCTGCTCGATGAAGCCACAAGTGCCGTAGACACCCATACCGAACTGCTGCTGCAGCAAGCCATCGAAAAGCTTGTCGCCAACCGCACCACGTTTATTGTGGCCCATCGGCTAAGCACGATTGTCAATGCCAACCTGGTGCTGGTGCTGGATCATGGCCGTATTATTGAAAGGGGCAGCCATCGCGAATTGCTGGCGCTCAATGGTCGCTATGCCGCACTGTACCGGGAGTTTACCCAAACCTGATACCGGCCATTGCATCGAGTTTTAACACTGCCGATATGGTAAAATCTTCAAGCTGCCAAGTCGGGGCGATGCGCAAAGCGCGAACCCCTGGCTTACCGGGGTAATTGCTCTGCGCGGGTGTTGCGCTGTGGCAGCCGTAGGCGGCAAGAGACTGGTGGATGCAACAACGTGTGGTAAAACGTGCCGACAATGACCAATAAAAAAACAGTCGTGGTTGCCATGTCGGGCGGGGTAGATTCTTCCGTGGCGGCGGCGCTTTTGCAGCGCCAGGGCTACAACTGCATTGGTGTCTTCATGCGACTCGGCGGCGAACTTGGCGGGCAGACGCTATCAGAGCAGCCGGAGCTGGTGGCCTGCTCTCCGCAGAAGGCTAAGGCGGCCAAGGCGCATCATCAAGGGTGTTGTTCCACCGGCGATGCCGCCGACGCCCGCTATGTTGCCGGGCTGCTAAACATTCCATTTTACGCGCTAAACTTTCAGAACGATTTTGGCCGCATCATTGATTATTTTGTCGGCGAGTACAATCGCGGTCGCACGCCCAACCCGTGCGTGCGGTGCAACGAGTACCTTAAGTTCGGTAAATTGGCCCAGTACGCCCGTGCCGTCGGGGCTGACTATGTCGCCACCGGCCACTATGCCCGCATTGTGCACGATGCCGTTGGCGGGCCGCAAATATTGCGTGGCATAGACAGCGCCAAAGACCAGAGCTATGTACTTTTTGGCGTGCCCCCGGCGGAACTGCCGCGTATGCTGCTGCCCATCGGCGATTATCCAAAGTCGGAGGTGCGGGCCATGGCTCGCGAACTGGGGCTGCCCGTTTTCGACAAGCCCGACTCGCAGGAAATATGTTTCGTCCCCGACAACGACTATTTTGGGTTAGTTAAGCGAAAGTCGCCGCAAACGGTGCGGGCCGGCGATATTGTGGATGGCTCGGGCAAGGTGGTGGGGCGGCATGAAGGGCATCAGGGCTTTACCCTGGGGCAGCGGCGGGGTGTAGGCGTCGCGTTTGGCTACCCAATTTATGTCACCAACATTGATGCCGGCGCTAACACGGTGCAGGTAGGCCCGCGCCAGGAGTTGCTGCATCGGCGGCTCCTGGCACGCGAAGTTAACTGGCTGGCTCCTCATGCTGACGGCCCCATCGCCTGTACGGCCAAGGTGCGCTACAACTCTCCAGCGCAACCGGCGCGAGCTTATCTAAACGGTCTGGATGAACTCATGGTGGAATTTGATCAACCGGTTGCGGCCATCACGCCGGGGCAGGCCGTGGCATGTTACGACGGAGATCGCCTGCTGG
This sequence comes from Phycisphaerae bacterium, assembly GCA_049965775.1. Lineage (GTDB taxonomy): Bacteria > Planctomycetota > Phycisphaerae > WQYP01 > WQYP01 > JABEVB01. The sequence goes on along the minus strand of JBMFVX010000029.1, from coordinate 10,897 downwards.
GCGGCGCCTGGATTGACCGTATTTGTGACGAGGCGCCCGCAGCAGAAAAAGCGGAAGCGTCATCGTGACATTTACCCTCGCATCGCCTGAAACAGTTAACAGCATTTGTATTGTGCATGCCGGGGCACTCGGCGATACGCTGTTGCTGTGTCCGCTCTTGCGGGGCATGGCCAAAAGGTTTCCGCAGGCGCGGCGGCACGTCGTAACCCGCAGCGAGTTTGGCCGGTTATTGGTTCACCTTCAGGTGGCCGAAGACTATGCGGATGGCGATGCGCCTGAGGCAACGGCGCTATTTGCCGCCGGTGCTTTGGAGTACGCACCGCGCCGTCCAGCCTGGCTGAATTGCGATGTGCTCATCAGCATGGTCAGCAGCGGCAGCGATGCCTGGGCGGAAAATGTCCGCGCGATCTGCAAAAGTGACAGTGTATTATTTGTAAACCCGCGCCCGCCATCAAACTGGCAAGGGCACGCGGTTGAGTTTCTGCAGACCCAGCTGCAGCCGCTGGATATACCCGCAGTTGCCGCTGTGCCGCGGCTTAATATCAATGGTCCTGTGCTGCTGCATCCAGGCAGCGGAGGGCGGGCGAAGTGTTGGCCTGCGGAACAATTTTTAACCCTGGCGCACAGGCTCGCATCCGCTGATATTGCCGTTGAAATCATTTTAGGCGAAGTAGAATTGGATCGGTGGTCTTGCGGGGATATTGCCGCGTTTACCGCTGCTTTCGCGGTGCATCGGCATCCGTCTTTATGCGAATTGGCCGACCGGCTGGCGGCGGCGCGGGCCTACATCGGCAACGACAGCGGTGTAAGCCATCTTGCCGGCGAGATGGGCATACCGTCGCTTGTGCTATTTGGTCCAAGCCCGGCCGATGTATGGCGTCCGCTGGGGCCGCAGGTGCAGGTTGCTCAAGCACCTGTGGGCGATTGGGCCACGCTGCCCGTGGCCGAGGTGCAGGCGCACGTGCAACGCCTGCTGGCAAAGGCTGGCACCAGGATCGCCATGTAAGCATTGCCAAAGCCTTTCAGCCGGATATCTGCCGTTTTATAGGCCATTTTCAATATTTTCGCCGCTATTTTTTGAAAATAATCGCCAATTTTGTTGCTTGTCGCCGGTATGCTTGTGTTATACTTGCATATGCGGCCGATGAACCATTGGCAAAGCAGGGTGTTAATTTGCTGGTGCGTGAGGTTGATATGCGTGCGAAACACACAGTTGGTAAGGGTAGTCGGGGTGGTTTTACCATCATCGAAATGCTGGTGGTCATTCTGATTATAGTGGTGCTCATTGCCATTGTATTGGCCGTGGGTGAGCAGGTGCGCGTAAAAGCCAGGCTTGCGGTAACGCATACCGAACTGCGCAACCTGCAGGCGGCGCTGCTGCAGTTGCATCATCAGACGAATACGTATCCGGTGGATATGGCGCACTTTTTAGTGGCGTACCAGCAGATGCACGCCTTTGCGGTAACCGGTGGAAGCATCTGGCAGCAGCATCCCAACATCATCACGCAGTTGCCTGCAACCGCGACGGTGATGGGCCAGATTCCACCGCCTGGAGGCGGCTCTGGCCAGTTTACCGGCGTGGTTGAAGTGCTTGATGGTTTTGGCAATCCCATTCAATACATGCCGCCAACCAGCGTTAACAGCTCACCGGCCTTCTACCCGGTTGCCAGCCCGCCGTACACGATTGACTCCGTAACTTTGACATTTACGTCCACCAAAGATGCCCAGCCGTCGTATGTGCCCAGTGGGATGGCAAGCTCAACGCTGCCCGCAGCCGCACCGCACGCTCCCTATTTTTACAGTTTTGGGGTAGATGGCCCCGCGGGCGCGATCGCCAACATCAACAACAGCCCGACAGCGCAGTACATCTATTCCTACGAGCCATGAGTTCGGTTTGCCTGGCATTGCGTCCACTTGTTCGCCAAAGGGGGGCCTGCTTGCACAAGCCTATCGCCTGCTGCTAATCTCTAGAGCTAACTGATGGCGTTTATCTGGTTCGCCGAACCCGCCGCCGGTCAGATACATAATCCCGGTAATGGCAACAACGCACTCCCATTTTTTACGAGGTACCTCATGCGTAATATCCTCCGTTTATTGGCACGAGTTGCAGCCCTGGCCTTGCCGCTGGCCGGCCTGCTGGCGTTTGGGCCTACGGCCACCGCCGCCGCACCTAAACAGGTTGCCGAACTTACTCTCAGGGGTACGCTGGCCAATTACCCCAGCGGCTTCTCGCTGACGCTTTCATCATTGCTATCGGGCGGGCAGCAGCGGCCATCGTCGCTGACGGGATTGATGCATCGGCTTACCTCCGCGGAACACGACCCGCAACTCGCGGGCGTATTCTTAAATTTGCGTTCGTTTTCGTTGAACTTGGCGCAGGAGCAGGAACTCGGCAATCTGCTTGATGCGCTAAAGACCCATGGCAAACAAGTGGCTGTGTACGCAAGCGATTTTGACACCAACACCTATCTGCTCGCCTGCCACGCTGATACTGTGCTGATGCCGCCGCATGGCAACGTATTTTTGCCGGGCGTGCAATTGCAGCTCATGTTTTTTAAGGGGCTGTTGGATAAGCTGCATGTGCAGGCCGACATGGTTCAAATCGGTAAATTCAAAGGAGCCGAAGAGCCATTTACGCGCCAGCAGGCGAGCAAGGCCTTTGCGTCGCAGGTGCAGGGACTTATTCAGGGTTGGTATGGGCAAATTGTCAGCACCATTGCGCATCATCGGCCTGCATTGACCGCGGCCAAAGTTGAAGCAGCTATAGATCAGGGGTGGTTTGATGGTGTTGCCGCCAAAAAAATGGGCCTGGTGGATGTGCTGGTAAACCCGCAGCAGGCGGGCAAGTATGTGCAGAGGCATTTTGTGGGCGGGTGCACGCTGCTGGCCGATTATGCCGGGCCGAAAAAAGCAAAGGTTGATTTGAGCAGCCCTTTTGCGCTATTTCAGTTATTGGGTTCGCCGCCGCGGCATCATGTGACCCACACGCCGGCCGTCGCCGTTATTTTTGCTGATGGCGTTATTTCCGATGATTCAGCCAGCGGTATGGCAGATGACCAGGGTGTAACCCCCGCCCGCATAGAACGCAACGTAAAGGCAGCGCTCGCCAATCCACGCATTAAGGCCATTGTGCTGCGGATAGATTCGCCCGGCGGCTCCGCCGAAGCGAGCGAAGATATCTGGCAAATTCTACATGCGGCCGGTAAAGAAAAGCCGCTGTTGGTTTCGATGGGCAGCGAGGCGGCCAGCGGCGGCTACTACATTGCCACCGCGGGCGAAAGCATAACAGCCGATCCCGCGACTATCACCGGCTCGATTGGGGTGGTGGGGGGCAAAGTGGTGATGCAGGGCCTGTTTAACATGGTAGGCCTTAAGCTGCAAACATTTGCCAAGGGCGAGCACGCAGACCTTTTTAACAGCACGCAGCCGTTCACACCGGCCGAGCGGCAATATGTGGAGCAGCTTATGCGCCAAACATACCATTTATTCACGCGGCGCGTGCTTGAGGGTCGCGGCAAAAAAATCGCCGACATCAGTGCTGTTGCCCGTGGGCGGCTTTTTACCGGCACGGCGGCCATCAAAGCCGGCCTGGTAGACAACACCGGTTCTCTGCAGGATGTTATTGCCATGGCCGCCCGGCAGGAGCATTTGCCCGCGCATTATGACGTGGTTATTTACCCCAAGGCCAAGAGCCTGGTGGAGTTGCTGCGCGAGCGGTTTAATGTGGAATCGAGCCTGCCGGCGGGGCTGCAGGCGGTGTTTGCCGGGCTGCCTCGGCAGTACCGCAGCGCGGCCGACGAAATGCTGCAGATGGTACATCTGATGCGCCAAGACCGCGTGCTGCTGGCACTGCCGGTTGGAATAATTCAAAGCAAATAGTGCGGCAAATTTCTGTGATGTATTTAAACGCGGTTAAGGCAGAGATTGCCGTCGCACCGCTGCGCGTTTGGTAAATGCCCAGGATGACCCCGCCAAAAAAATACCCACCCGGCATGCCGGGTGGGTAAAAGCTTTGATGTGACAGGGTTTAAGGCACAACGCCCTGAATGCAGCTTAGGCCCCTGCAGGCTGGGCGGCTTGAGCTTTTGGCTGGGCCTTGGCTTCCTTTGCGGCTGCAGCCGGCGTATCCGATGGAATAATTGGAGCGCCTTCCTTCAGGCGGGTAGCCTTACCCGACAGGTCGCGCAGGTAGTACAACTTGGCGCGGCGGACCTTGCTCTGGCGCTTTACCTCAAGCTTTTCAATTTTGGGCGAGTGCACCGGAAAAATACGCTCCACCCCTTCGTTGTTTACAATGCGTCGCACCGTAAAGGTTGAATTGATGCCTTCGCCCTTACGGCTGATAACGGTGCCCGAAAACACCTGAATACGCTCCTTATCACCCTCGACGATGCGGCAATGCACGTCCACAAGGTCGCCGACCGAAAACTGCGGCGGGGTCGCCTTAAGGTGCTTCGATTCTACATGGCTCAAAAGTGCGTTCTTCATATATGCTCCAAATAGTTACGTTGTTTGTTGTGTCGTTAACTTCCCGCTGCCGCAGCGGCGGTTGTACATCCTCTTTTACCGTAACACGCGGCAAGCCGCGGGCAACACTGCTTAAGCCTGTGGCTTAAGTAAATCCGGCCGTTGGGCCGCTGTTTTTCGCCGCGACTCCGCGGCGCGCCACTGTTCTATCGCTGCATGGTCGCCGGAGAGCAAAATCTCCGGTACAGCCAGCCCCGCAAACTCCCGCGGGCGCGTATACTGCGGGTACTCTAAACCGCCCGCGATGGTGCCATCGTCCGCCGCAAACGATTCTCCCGCTGCACTGTGCTCGTGGCCGAGTGCCCCCGGCAGCAGGCGAACCACCGCATCGGTTACGGCCATGGCGGGTATTTCACCCCCGGAGAGCACATAGTCGCCTATGCTAACCTGCAGGGGCGACAGCAGCGTTATGAGCCGCTCGTCAAAACCCTCGTAGTGCCCGGCTATCAGCAGCAATCTGGGCTTGGAGGCCAATTCTGCGGCCATGGCCTGATTAAACTGCCGACCTTGGGGGCAAAGCATCACCCGCGTTGCCACCACGGGACATTGCTGTTCGATGGCGCTAACCGCATCAAAAAGCGGTTGGCACATCAGCACCATTCCCGGCCCGCCGCCAAAAGGTCGGTCATCTACCTTGCGATGCGGGTCGCGGCTGTAATCGCGCAGTTGATGGAGGTGATATTCCACCACACCGGCTTGCGCCGCCCGTTTGAGAATGCTGCCGCCGAGTACCGCGGCAAACATCTCTGGAAACAGCGTCAAAATATCAATTCGCATATTTGCCGCTGCCAATTTATTTGCTGTCCTGATCTCCTTGCGCGTCGTGGTTGCCTAGGGCGTCGCTGCAGCGATTTAAGCCTGATTGGCCGTGGTTTCCGCATTTGCAGACGCCTTTGCTGCGACCAGGGTGGCCGAATCGGTGGCGCGCTTGAGCAGGTTGGCCACGGTGGCGCTGGGCGTTGCGCCAGCCTTCATCCAATGTTCCAGACGCTGCTTGTTAACCACCACGGTCCGCGAGGCATCGGTGCAAATCGGGTCATAAAAGCCCAACTCTTCAAGCACCTTGCCATCGCGCGGCGAACGCGAATCTACCGCGTTAATGCGCCAAAAAGCCCTGTTCTTGCGACCAAACCGTTTAAGGCGAATTTTAACTGCCACGCAATTCCTCGCTCGTGCCCGGTTTTGCCCAATGGCGCTGCCGGAAAGCCCCGTTAACAGGCCGCTGCCAGGGCGTAAGCTGTCACACGACAACCCCGCATTCCTCGCCTGGGCGGCAAACCCAACATAATATTTGAATTTTCTGCGGCTTGCAAGCGCTGCGGGTAGGCTAATCGTCCACCGAAAGCCGCCAGGCGGCGGTGGCCATGCTTAATATGGTGGCGCTGGACAGCAGCATCCACCGGCCAAAGGTCATTTTCCAGCCGGCAAAGTGGCTCATCAGCGATGCCCAGAGCGATTGCAAGGCCCACATGGGTATCCAGCAGGCCAGCACCAGTACGATGGTAAGCAGCAGGCCGGTAAGGCCTATTTCCTGAACGGCGTTGTCGCTCATTTGCCAGCCGATTACCACGCCCGCCAGCGAGCCAACGAGCAGATTAACCAGCATGGCCGGGCCGGTCGCCGCCCATTGCATTGCAAAGTAAATGATCGTCCACGTAATGGCCACAAAGGCCATGCGCCGAACCAGCAGCACTCCCAGCCGTTTTAATTCGGGCGTAATTTCCGGCAGTCGCACAGGCATGGCACGCACTCCATAAGCTATCTATAGCTTACGCAAGGCCCCCGGCTGAAGCAAAAATTCCAATTCGCCCGTACCGGTACGGGGGTCGAAGTCAATGGCGGCTATCGCACCTTTTTTCATGAGGCAGCGTCCTGGGGAGTCAAAACATATCTGGCCGATCCAGCGGGACAATATCGGTTCATGCCCGACCGCCGCAACTGAGGTCCCGGTTGCCGCAAGGCCGCGCAGCTCGGAAGTAAAGGCGTCCAAGCGTCCCGGCGGGGCCAAACTGCCGCTGATAATAACGCTTTGTTTTTCCGGGAGGTGTTCGCCAAGTTCGCGCAGCATGATCTCGGCCGTCTGCTGCGCGCGTATGAGTGGGGACGCCAGAACGCAGTTGAACCGCACATTCAGCCGTGCCAGCCCGCGCATGGCCCGCTTAAAGTCGCGGCGGCCGTGGGCCGTGAGCGGCCGAGTCGCATCCGTCCCATCGCTGCCGACATCGGCGGCGGCTGCATGGCGGCAGAGATAAAGCATCATGGCTCTGGTCTCCAACGTTGGCCGGCGACATTGCCTGCTGCACTACACCTTGCGATGAATAAAAATGGTTTCACCGGAGCTTCTTCGCAGCGGCCCGGCAATGGCGCTGTATACGGCGTCGGCCACATCTTGCGGCGAGAGTATTTCTTCGGTGGCCACCTGATCCGCTGAAAACAGCGATCGGAACATGCCGGTTTCAACCGCGGCCGGCGCAATGGCGATAACGCGTATCCCCATTGGCTCGCCTTCGCGGGCGGTGACTTTGGTAAGCATGTTGAGGGCAACTTTGGCCGCGCCATAAGCGCCCAAGCCCGGAAAGGGATCGCGCGACGACTCACTTGAAATATTAATAATCACTCCGCCGGCGTCTTCCGGCTCGCAGTCTTCGTGTAAAGGTTGGCCTTGCGGGTCGGCCGCGGCATCGTGCTGGCGCGAGCGATCCTGCAAAAATTGCCGCTGAAAAATCGGCCAAACCGCCCGGAGAATATAAAAAGGAGCCGATAGGTTTACGTCCATAATTTCGCGCCATTGCGCGGGAGTTATGTCGGCGGTGGGAATCATGGGGCACAGGCCGGCGGAGTTTACCACAGCATTAAGTTGGCCAAACTGCTCAAGCACTTTGTCAACAAGCGCGTCCACATGCTCCGCGCGGCTTATATCGGTCGGAAAGCTCACCGCCTCGCCACCCAGACGCCGCACCTGTTCCGCGGTGGCATCCAGCGAGCCGGCGGTGCGCCCCACCAATGCGAGGGCATATTGATGCTCAGCAAGCGTGAGTGCAGTGGCTCGGCCAATGCCGCTGCCAGCGCCGGTGATCAGGGCAACTCGCATAACAACCTCCGGACACAGTGGTACACGGCCATATTCGCATGGCTGGCGGTGATTGTAAATGCCCGCAATTTCTCGCGTGTAATGGTCACGCACCCGCTGCGACGGCTGGGTTTGACGCCTCAGTTGGCCTGGGCCGGTGCAGGTTCAGTGCGAATACGAATGGTCGCTGGCGGAAGTCCTGCACTGTAGGCCGTTACGCTGATTACACCGGCCTGATGGCCCGTGCGCACCAGCACCATGCACCGCCCGAAAAACGCCCGGCTGTAGGATGCGTCGTTGGGAATATGACTGGCGGGGTTTCCGTTGCTGGTGCCGGCAATAGTCCCTGGTCCACTTATGCTGAAAGTTACCTTTCGCATGGAATGGTTTACGACGTTGCCTGCGCCATCCAATATGCGAACAGCCACCGGAGCGATGCTTTGCCCGTCGGCTGTAAGCGTTGGCCATTGGTTCGTAAGCTTAATGGTCGCCGCCGGTCCTAGGGTGACATCAACATAGCTTGCGACCCTGTGCCCATCGTTGTAGCCGCGAACCAGTAATTTGCCCGGCTTATAGGGCACCTTCCAATCAACATAGCCAAACGGCTTAAAGGTTTTTCGGCCCAGATTTTTACCATTGGCAATCAGTTCCACCTGCTGACAATTGGAAAAACAGCGAACTGTGATGGGCGAGCCAATCTTGGTGTCGGGCAAATCCCACTGGGGCTGAATGTAGACCATCGGTCTGGTGGTCCAGGCAGCCTTGTAGTAATAGGCATCAGGCTTTGGAAAGCCGCAAATGTCCAGCAAGCCGAAGTGCGAATTAATGTCGGGCCATTGGTAGGGAGTTGGTTCGCCGCGATAGTCAAACCCCGTCCAGATAAAGCCTCCGGCAATATAGGGCCTGCGGCCGATGGGTCCCCAGGCAGCCCAAGGCAACTGTGACCAACTGCTGTGAACCGTGTACTGTGTGACAAGGCCCCTGGCTTTATTGCTTTGCATGATGCCGCGGTCACTTTCAGAACTGCCGGTTTCACTGGAGAAAATGGGCTTATGCGGCAGCGCTTGGTGCATGGGCGTGTACTGCCCAGGGGCATAGTTGATGCCGAGCAAATCTTCGACGGTTGTAAAGCCGTGCGGGTACCCGCCGCTCATCGCGCAGGTGATGGGGCGCGTGCGATCAAGCTTATGCACCGCCTGCATGGCATGCTTGAATATTTTGGCCCCGAAGGGTGTTCCCTGAATTTTAAATTCCTCATTGCATAGCGACCACATGATAATGCAGGGATAGTTGCGGTCGCGCAATATCATCGTCTGCAGGTTGTGAAAATCACCATAGGGCACGCCAAGGTAAGACTTTGCCAGACCATATTGCCCGCCAAGCCGCTCATCGCCAATGGCGCGGTTTTCATCCATAACCAGCATGCCCAGGTGATCGCAGGCGCTATAGAGCGCCGTGCCCATGGGGTTGTGTGAGCAGCGATAAGCGTTCGAGCCTATGCGCTTAAGACGAGCCACGCGCCACCACCACAAATCATCCGGCGTTCCGATGCCTACCGCTGGGAAGTCCTGGTGGTTGCAGGTGCCATTAAGTTCCACATGTCTGCCATTGAGGAAGAACCCGCGGTTGACTCTGTAGCGAATGGTCCGCACGCCAAAATGCACCGCCTTGGCGTCAATCAACTGACCATTGGCATCCATGAGTTGTGTTTTAAGCGTGTATAAATTGCAATGGTGCAGCGACCATAACATGGCGGGCTGCAGAGCCACGTGCTGCACAAACGTGGCAGTCGCGCCGAGGGCGAGGGTTTCTGATTGCGAAGTGGAAACGCTGCCGGCCGCGGATTCCGCCGAGCTTTTTGAACCAGTCGAATGGTGCCAGCTCGCTGAGCCAGACACCGTTGAACTAAGCGTAAATTGAGCGGCATGTGCTGCATGATTAACAACGGTGGTTTGGAGCGTTAAAGCCGCGGATGCGGTATTGCCCACCCCAGGTTCATGGTGTATTGGGCCGATAATATGGGAGATGGCGTAAGTGCCCCAGCGGGTGATGTGCAGTTTATGCATCGTAACCAAAGATACGTGGCGGTAGATGCCTCCGCCTTCGTACCACCAGCCCTCACGAATGCGCGGGTCAACATAAACCGCCAGCGTGTTGCGATGGCCGAACCGAAGATCGTGGCTGATGTCAAACCAAAACGGAGCATAACCGTCGGCATGTTCGCCGACATATTTGCCATTGACATACACCACCGCGCCGCTCATCACGCCGCCAAAGCGTAACTGAACAATGTGTCCCTCGGCTGCGGCAGGGATCGTAAACGTCCGACGATACCAAACAGGGTATACGGGTAAGTAGCCATGAGAGCCATTGGCGTTCGGATTAAACTTGCCCTGTACAACAAAGTCGTTGGGTACAAGTACAGGTTTAAAGCCGTTGGCGGCATCTGCCACGCACGCGGGATCGGCGGCAAAGCTCTGCAGTGCATAGGCGCCAAGGGTTACGTTGCCCATGGTAGCGCCCTTTTGGCCCGGGTTGTGTACCAAAACGGTAAGTGTGTTGGAGCCTTGCCGCATGACGTTTTGCAGGGGCACCTCAAACCATAAGTAGCCCCCGCGATGGTCGGTGAGCAGTTTGCCATTAAGAAACACCAATGCACGGGTTCGCACCCCAATGGTGTCCGGCAATTTCGCATCAGCGATGCGTCAATGGGCGTGATTTGCAGGCCGAGCAGCAATGTGCCGGGGGTGGCCTCGGCGTCGGAATCATCATTGGCAAGCCGGGCTTCCGGTTCAGCGCATGCGGCAGCGTAGCGGTCGGGTGAGAAAACAAAATCTTCCCGGAGTCGCTCAGGTCAATTTTTTTATCGCCTTTTTCCTGGCATACCGCTGCCGAGCCAGTTCCTTCTCTCGTTCCAGACGTGCCAGTCCGGCCATCATTCCGGGATCCATGGCACCGTCCATAAAGGCCATCTGGTAAACCATCACATCATATTTACTGGGCGGTCGCCCATGGAACAAACTATGCAGCAGCAGGGCGATGGTCATCACATAGAATACAAAATGCACACCCTCCCGGCTGTGCGTGACCATGTGGGCAAAGTGGTTATGAACCTTCAGCCAGCGAAAAAACAGTTCGATCTGCCAGCGTTGCTGGTACAGCAGACCGATGATATGCGCCGGCAGTTCCAGTAAATCCGTGATCAACCGAATGGCGTGGCTTCCCGGGCATAGGCGCTAACTTAACGCAGGTGGTTTCCGCTTCCTTTTACCGTGGCATAGGCCCTTGCGAATAGTCGGC
>JBMFVX010000028.1:0-27821 GCA_049965775.1 Phycisphaerae bacterium | reverse complement strand
TGCATAAGATAGATATTGCAATATACAATACTATATTATTACGAAAAGCGGAGCGTTTCGGTTCATATTTCATCCAAATAGGCGGCAAGGCAGAAAATTACGCTGGTTTAAGGACTAGATATTCTGCCAGGGATTATTTACAATGCCTCACATAGCTATGTATCTTTACACTCCAAACGGAGTATGGCGCTACTGGTACATTGTTTAACGGCAGCGGCGATCGTGTGGTGTAAGTGAATAAAGCGAGATCGGCGGAAAGAAAAGGGTTTAAAGGTTTAATTGACTTTTTCTTGCTGATTGCATTTATCTTGTAATACAACCAGCCGCTTTGTCGTTATGCTTTCGACGTTATATTTCCGGACTACCGCAGTCATACACGAGTATTGCTGCGGCAGTCCCCTAGTCTGCATCAAGGAGATGAATCATATGGACAGTAAGCAGCAGGCCAATTCTTTGGCACTTTCGCGGCGCGATTTTATGGCGGCGGCCGGCGCTGCGGCGCTCGTGCTGGCCAGCGATTCCATCGGAACCGCCGAGGGTGACGTAGCGAGCGGCGATGCTTCTGTTGCAACGCTTAGTCTCAATGGTTCGGCTTGGACGCTCATACAGGAGGACACGCACGAGCAGATTCCGGCCAGTGTACCGGGGGTAAATTATGAAGCCCTTATTGCCGCCGGCAAGTTGCCCGATCCGTACTATCGCGAAAACAGCGGCAAGGTGCAATGGGTTGCAGACAAGACCTGGATTTACCAGCGGGAGTTTGATGTACCTGCGGAGCTTCTATCGCGGCCTCATGTGCACCTTGTGTGCCACGGGCTCGATACGCTCGCGACGCTCTGGATCAACGACCAGCATGTTGCCGACACCGACAATATGTACCGCCGGTGGGAGTTTGACGTTAAGGCACTTCTCAAGCCGGGGCGCAATCATATCAAGGTTCGCTTTTCGCCCCTGTCGCCCTATGTCCGCGAGCATCAGGCGGCTTATAACAAAGAGCATCACATTAACATTGGCAGTGCGCGAAGCTGGATTCGCAAAGCGCCATACATGTGGGGCTGGGACTGGTGCCGGGCGGTGCTTACCGCCGGCATATGGAAGCCGATCGAACTCGTCGCTTACAGCGCCCGCATTACAGACGTTGCAGTCGAGCAGCAGCATAACAGCGATGGCACCGTTGAAATCGGGGTGCAGGCCCAGCTCGCCGGCGCCGCCGGCGACGATGAAGTGACCTTTACCGCATGGCATGATGGCCATGCCGTTGCGCAGGCCAAAGCTGCGGTTTCGGACGGCAGCGCAAAGGCGTCGCTGCAGATCAGCCAGCCTAAGCTATGGTGGCCCAATGGCATGGGCGATCAGCCGTTGTACACGATCGAAGCATCTCTGAAGCGGCATGATGGCTCGCGGTTGGATCAATCTTCGCGGCGTATAGGCCTGCGAACGGTGCGTGTGCTGCCTCCCAAAGATGGCATTGCGATGCATGTTGAGGTCAATGGCGTAGCGTTTTTCGCCAAAGGCGCCGACTGGATTCCCGCCGACAATATTCCCACGCGCGTGACGCCCGAAATACTGCGCTCTTATATGCAGGACGGTGCGAACTGCTATTTTAACTTTATCCGGCTATGGGGCGGCGGCTATTATGAAGAAGACGCCCTGTTTGACGCCTGCGATGAACTGGGCATTATGCTGCAGTTTGAGTTTAAGTTTGCCAATGCGTCCTATCCGGTGGAGGATGAAAAGTTCATTGCCAATGTGCACGCCGAGGTGCAGGACAATGTGATCCGGGTGCGGCACCATCCAAGCATTGCCATTTGGAGCGGCAACAATGAAATCGGGCACTTTAAGGGCTACGATTATCTGTTCGGCGATGTAATCGGCAGCCTCGTAACCAGCCTTGTGCCGGGAGCCTTTTATGAAAAAGGCAGCGGCGCCTGGCATAGCGGCGACATTCATTATTGGTGGGTATGGCACGGCAAGGCTCCTTTTGAAACATTTAAAAATGTTCATGGCTTTGTTACGGAATTTGGCGTGCAGAGCTTTCCAGTGCCCAAAACCGTGGATGCTTATACCGATGCCGCGGATCGCGTCAGCATTCACTCGCCTGTGATGCGCTATCATGAATTAGATGGCAGCGGTCATGGCATCGGTCATATTATGTTATATGTCACGGAGTACTTCGGTAACTCGCCGGATAGCTTTGATGATACGCTTTGGTTAACGCAGGTTATGCAAGCATATGGTATTGGCTATGGCGTGGAGTTCTGGCGGCGCGACATGCCGCATTCCATGGCGGCAACCATCTGGCAGTTCAATGACTGCTGGCCCGGCCCCACCTGGGCTATGATAGATTGGTATCACCGTTGGAAGGCTCTTCAGTTCTGCAGCCGGCGCTTTTTTGCTCCGGTGCTGGTGACGGGCGACCTGAATGCCAAAACTGGCGATGCCCACATTTACGTTGTCAGCGACCGCATGCACAGCGCCACGGGTGAATTGCTCATTGACGTAACCGATGCACAGGGCAACGTTCTGCACCGCAGCAGTGGAAGCGAAGCGATTGAGGCCCGCACCAGTCGGCTGGCGCGTACGCTGCACTTGTCGCATCTGCTGGAAAAGCATGGCCCATCAAACTTACTGCTGTGGCCGTCGGTGCGTATCGGGGCCAAGACAGTGGCATCGAACCTTCTGTTTTTTGGTCGGCCGCTGGAACTCCGGTTGCCGCAGCCCCGCATAAGCGCAACCTTTGCCCAGGCAGCCGGCACATTTGCCGTGCTGCTGGAGACCGACAAGCCCGCTCCGTGGACCTGGCTCAACCTGAAAGCGGTGGATGCCCAATACTCCGATAATTTTGTGCATTTAAGGCCGGGCCACGGCCAGGTCATTCATGTAACGCCATCGCAGCGCATGACGCTACCGCAGTTTGAGCGACTGCTGCAAATTCGGAGTATTACCGACATCGCCCCAACCCTGCGGGCGTAAAGGCGGCTCGCGCTCTTGCCGAGCGGACGTTGACTGCCATGTGTGCCGCGGAGGCCATAACGGGTTGCGGTGTCAAATGTGACATTTGAACCAGGGAGTGCCTGTGGCTACCGGCATGTTTGCACCTGCGAGTACGGCGGTAAAGTTCCGTCCGGATGAGCTTTAATTTTCGAGTTCGCGCTGATCCACCCGCTGAATACGGGCGCCGAGTTTGTTGAGCCTCTCTTCGATGCGTTCGTAGCCGCGGTCTATGTGGTACACGCGATTAACGGTGGTGCTGCCTTCGGCGGCAAGGCCGGCAAGCACGAGCGCCGCTGATGCCCGCAGGTCGCTGGCCATCACCGGCGCACCCACCAATTGATCGGTTCCTTCAATGATGACCGTTGCGCCTTCGCGGTGCACCTTGGCTCCCATGCGGGCCAGCTCGGCTACATGCAAAAAGCGGTCGGGGAATATTTTTTCGGTGATGATGCTGTTGCCGTCGGCAATGGCCAAAAGCGCCATAAATTGGGCCTGCAGGTCGGTAGGAAAGCCCGGATGCGGCTGGGTGGTAATGGTGGTGGCGTGAAGCCGCTGACTGCGCGCCACCGTGCAGCCGCCGTTGCTGGCTTCAACAATCACGCCAATGGCGCGGAGTTTATCCACTGTGGCCATCAGGTCGCGCAGCCGCACATTTTCAAGCTCGATTTCGCCATTGGAGATGGCGGCGGCCACCATAAAAGTTCCGGCCTCAATGCGGTCGGAAATAACGCGGTGTCGGCATCCTTTAAGCTCCTTGACGCCTTCTATGGTAATTCGCGGTGTGCCGTGGCCGCTGATGCGGGCGCCCATGGCGTTAAGGTATTCAGCCAGGTCCATCACTTCGGGTTCGCAGGCAGCCGATTCGATGATGGTGGTTCCCTCGGCAAGGGTTGCCGCGGACATCACGTTGGCGGTGCCCAGAACGGTTGATCCGAAGTTGCCGCCGAGAAAAATATCCGTTCCGCGCAGGCGCTGTGCGGTCACGACAATATCGCCGCCCTCGAGTTTGATTTTAGCGCCGAGTTTAGCCAGGCCGCGCAGGTGAATGTCCACGGGACGATCGCCAATGGCGCAGCCGCCCGGCATCGAGACTCTTGCCTCGCCGCGTTTGGCCAAAAGCGGGCCAAGTACGCAGATGCTGGCGCGCATTTTTCGCACCAGGTCGTAGCGGGCGTGTGAGTTGGTTTCTTCCTTTACCTCAATATGCATCGAGCCATCGGCGCTCCGCTCGACTGTCGCTCCCAGTTCCGTCAGCAAAGCCATCTGGTGCTGAATGTCGGAAAGATTGGGCACATCGTCAATAATGGAGGGGCCACTGGCGAGCAGGGCGCCGGCCATAATGGGCAGGGCGGAATTTTTGGAACCGTTGATGCGCGTTTTGCCGCGCAGCCGGGTAGAGCCTTCAACAATAAGCGAATCCATTCGATGCACTCCGCAAATCTGGACATCCATGTCGAGCGCGGCCGGGCGAGTGCCGGGCCGACAAATAAAAACTATATCATGAAATACCGAGTACGTCAGCCATCGAATATCGCCCCGGTTTGCTGCCGGCAATGAACGCCGCCGCCCGCAATGCGCCCATCGCGAACGTGTCGCGTGTGGTGGCAACGTGGCGAATTTCTATGCGTTCACCGCCGGTTGCGAAGTAAACGGTGTGCTCGCCGACAACATCGCCCATGCGCAGAGCGTGCATACCGATGGTGCCTGGCCGTCGCTTGGCGTCGCCGCCATGGCGACCATGCTCCAGCGATGCAGACAAATTGCGGTTGGTGGCTCTGCAGATGCTCTCGGCCAGCGCCAGGGCCGTGCCGGAGGGTGCATCTTTTTTCTGGTTGTGATGCGATTCAACGATTTCGATATCGTAGGCGTCGCCCAGTTTGCGTGCCACCTCGGCGGCAATGTTCAGCAGCAGGTTAACCCCCAAACTGGTGTTGGCGGCCTGAAGTATGGGAATGTCCCGGGCGGCTTCATTGATGAGAAGCTGGTCGCTCTCGGCAAGGCCTGTGGTGCCGATGACCATACCAATACGTTGCTGGCGGCATACAGCAATGAGCTCGCGTGTGGCCGCCGGGGCCGAGAAATCTATCAGCACATCGGCGGTATTTTGACTGGCCTCGGGTAATTTGGCGGTGATGGCCACGCCGGTAGGCGACAGGCCAACCAGAGAACCGACATCCTTACCGGCCCACGGAGAATCCGCCCGTTCAATGGCCGCCACGAGACGGAATTTTTCTGGCTGGGCGGCGGCAAGGGCGATAATTCGGTTGCCCATGCGCCCGCCCGCTCCTGATACCGCGAGTTTAATTGCCTGTGTCATGCTCACGCCTTTCGCGAAAGCCGCCTATTTTAGCCGCATTCGGCACCAGTACAATCACCGCAGATTTTGGTTTTTTGGGGTGGGCCAGGCGGTCGAAAGCTGACCGCCGGGCGGTGCGCTTCGCCGGGCGGCATCTGGCGTGTAATATACTTCTCCAATGCTGCCACCGCTTTTGCCATTGTTGTTGATTTTGATTATCGGGTCTTACCCGTACCTGGGCGATGCGAGTTTTTTGCGTTTGTCGCCGGGGGCGGTGCTGGCGGTGGTGCTGGGCATGCAGGCCCTGCTGGTGTTGGAGGCGTATCGCCGACGTCAGCGGCTGCTGGCGGCCGGGCCGGTAGATTCCGCCACAGAACTTCTGTATCAATACGGTCGGCGGTTGCGTAAATTGCGATCGCTGTCTTTGGTGCTTTTGGCGCTGTGCCTGTTTAATTTTGGTTGGGGCGAGCTGGTGCATGACCGATGGCGCCTTACGGGGTTGCTGGCTCCATTGGCCGAAGTGATCTGGATGTTGCCGGTGGTGGCGGCTTGGATTGGCTTTTGGCTGCTGGAATACCCGCTTGAATCTCTGGCGGCTGACCAGGAAGCCCTCGCCGCGGCGCTTGAAGGCCGCAAGTTTGCCCCCATGCCGCCGCGCTGGGCCTATGTGCTTATGCAATTGCGCCATGCGATGTATTTGCCTCTGGTATTGCTGTTGGCTTTGGCACTGCGGCGCCTGGCTGAAACACTGCTTCGCAATTGGGGGTGGGGCAATTTAGCGTATGGAGCCGGTTTGGCTGTTACCTTGGCAGTGCTGCTGCTTGCCGGTCGGCTGGTGGTGTGGGTATGGAGCACCAGCAAACTCACCGTTGAACCGTTGCGGAGCCGTTTGGAAAGTATGGCCGCAGCCGGCGGGGTTCGCTTTACCGATATTCGCGTGTGGCATACATACCATCGGGTGGTAAATGCGGCGATTTTGGGGCCGGTTCCGATGGCTCGCTATTTTTTAATAACCGATGCCCTGCTTGCCCGGCTTGATGACAATCAAATTCAGGCCGTCTTTGCCCACGAGGTTGGGCATGGGCATCATCGCCACCTGTGGTGGTACCTGGCGGCGTTTGCGGCCGGAGGGTTTGCGGCCGCGGCGTCGGCCGGTATGTCGCTGTGGCCGCGGTATGACACATTCTGGCAAATTATTAATTACGCTCTGGTGGCGGTGTTTTTAATACTGGTATTTCCCCTTATCAGTCGCTTGTGCGAACATCAGGCCGATTGGTACGCCGCACAGTGTATGGCGGCTCGGCCGCAGCCATTGGCGACAATGACACAGCACGGTGCGACCGAAGTGAAATCTACGGCAGCTGCGGCTGTGGCCGCTGCTGATCAATTGCAGGAATCAAACGAATTAAACGACCAGGCTGATTATCTGGGCTTGGAGGTTGCCGAGGCTGCGCCTCCGCCACGGTTGCCGCCGTTGGTTGCCGGCGCCGAGCGCTTTGCCCAAGCCTTATTGGCGGTGGTGGGACTAACGCATCGGCCGCGCGACCGCAAAGGCTGGATGCATCCGAGCATCAGCGATCGAGTGGCGCTGGTGCGGCGGTTGGCGCGCGACCCGCAGGCGGTAAAAGCATTTGATCGGCGGCAGCGCCGGCTCCGGCAATGGATTGCCGCAAGCCTGGTTGTCGGCGTGGTTTTGGTGGTGCTGGCCACCCTTTACGGCGGATGAGCCGTCGCCGCGGAGAGCGTGTACCTGAAAAAAGCGTTGGCCAAGGCTCGCTACGCGGCCTAACCGCGTGGCTCGTAATTGGGCGACGTCTCATTTTGCTGCCATCTGCGGCATTTACAGGAGCTTTCGACCTAAAATGCCTTCAAGTACTCTGGCGGGCGATTTTTCAGGATGCGCCATGGCCGTGTGCGGCAGCATGTAGGTTTGCTCCATTAAATACTGGCCGGCATCCACGGCGTGCAGCACTTCATCACTAAAGCAAATCCAGGTGCAGTGCGGCGGAAAGCTGAACGATGCTCTGGTGGCGGTTTTTTGATACGCCTCATCGAGCTTGCCTGTGTCGTGCAGGCCGAGCATGTAATGATCGTAAGGCGTGCGCGGCGTGCGGGTTACGCGAAAAAGGTATAAAAACTCGCGGCTAAGCGGCGCCGGCGGCTTGATGCGCGGCAGCATTTTGCGCGCAAAATCGGCAAAAGGCTCGCCGATGCGCCAGTCGCGTCCCTGGCCATGCGGATTTACATTGGCAAACACGCGAATAATACGCTTGCCAGCGGTGGGGCGGGTCGGGAACGCATCGGGATGCAGACGCGTGTCGTCTTTTTTCGGTGAGCTGGCGCGTCCGGCGATTTGCACCGGCCGAAAACTGGTGCGGGCGCGAATAAGCGCCTCTTTATACGCCGGAAACAGGCTTTGCATCAGCGAAAGCGTGCTGTCGGCATAGCGCTGCAGAAGCCTGGCCAGGCCCTGCTGGGCCGCAGTGTCGCCCTTCATGCCCTTAATGTCGCCGGTGCGGGCATCGTAGCTGATGTTTTTGGCGGCGCCGTTGCTCCATGCGGGCGTGAGATATTTTTTTTCATCCTCTGAAAAAACAAAATCAAGCGTGGGCAGGTACACCACGCGACCATCCTCCAGGGCGGTGGTAGCCCGTGTTTGCTGATCGGGCGAAAACGGCCCGGTCCACTGTGTGCCTTCGATACTGTAAATTTGCTCTGGTCGAGGCGTACTTACCATAACGAGACATGCTCCTGCAGAAATTGTATCGCCGCCTTTTGTGGTGGGCTGCACCCACCGCAGGCTCCTTACGACCGGGCTAGTGTACCAAGGTATTTATCGGCGGGCAAAAACCAGCCGCACGCCCTGCCGGCGTGCCTGCTGGATGCTCGCCGGTGCTCGATCAAAAATCCCTCAAATTTGCGGTTGCTACGCCGTATCGGGTATGTTAGCGTATAACGTTAACTGTTCGTTGAGGTGAACGTCCCGGCGTAAAAAGTCGTGACATGGAGGTCGCATCTATATGAAGCTTTCTTCACTTGAATTGGCTGGTTTCAAGTCCTTTGCCGACCCTACTGAACTGAAATTTGATGATGGCATTACAGGCATCGTCGGCCCCAACGGGTGCGGCAAGTCCAATGTTGTTGACGCCATCAAGTGGGTGCTCGGCGAGATGTCGGCCAAAAGCCTGCGCGGCGACGGCATGCTGGATGTCATTTTCAACGGTTCGAGCGGTCGAAAGCCGATGGGAATGGCTGAGGTGTCGCTCAATTTCACCAACGATGATCGTCGCCTGCCGGTGGATGCCAACCACGTCAAAATAACCCGGCGGCTTTACCGCGATTCCACCTCGGAATACCTGGTCAACAACCAGCCTTCGCGCCTGCGCGACATACGCGAAATGTTTATGGACACCGGCATCGGCGTGGATGCGTACTCGATGATAGGCCAGGGGCAGGTGTCGGCGTTTTTAGATGCCAACAGCTATGACCGGCGCGAAATATTTGAAGAAGCGGCCGGCATATCTCGCTTCAAAGCGCGAAAAAAAGAAGCGCTCCGTAAGCTGGAAAAAACCGATCAAAACCTGGCCCAAACCCAGCTTGTGCTTGATGAGGTGGAAAAACAGCTTCGCAGCGTAAAACAACAGGCCGGCCGCGCCCGCAGCTATCAGGAGTACTCCGCCCGCCTGACCGAATTGCGCAAAGCCCATAGCCTGCATGAGTACCATCAGCTTCACCTTAAGCTCACCGAGTTGACCACGCAGCGCGGCGAACTGGCCGACAGCCTCGCCGAGGTGCGCCGCAAGCTTGATCAGGCGCGGCAGCTTCAGCAGGATTTGCAGCTTGAGATGGATGGCGTACAGGAATCGGCCCGTCAGGCCGAACGCCAGGCCATGACGCTGGAAAGCCAGCGGCAATCCACCCTGCAGCAGGAGCAGTTTGCCCGTCGTCAGGCGGAGCAGACCGGCCAGCAGATCGAATTGCTGGAGCGGCGCCGCGGAGAACTTGCCCAGCGGTTTGCCGAGCTTGAGGCCCAGGCCGCCCGCCATGTTGAATCGCTGGCTCAGCTTGACGAACAGTTGCTGCGGCAGGAGCAACTGGTGCTCGAGGCGGTTAAGAGGCAGGAGGCCGCCGCAGTGGCTATCGCGGGTATTAACCGCTCGCTTGACGAAGCTAAAAGTCAGGCGGTGGACTTTATGCGTCAGAGCGCCCGCATTAACAGCGAAACCAGCGGTTTGGTCACCGCCGAAGAAAATGCCCGCCGCCAGGCACAGCGGCTCCAGTCGCAGCGGCAAGAGCTTGATGGCCAGCTTGGTCAGGCGGAGGCCAGGGCGCAATCACTCGAGTCGCATCGTGCTGAACTCGCTGCCGCGGTGGCCGGTTTAACCGCTGAAATGACGACGGTGGTTGCCCATCAGCAGAGCAACTCGCAGAAACATTCGGAGCTTTCCGCCCAATTGGCGGAAAAACGTGAAGCTCGCAGCGGGCTTAAGAGCCGTCAATCGCTTCTGCAGGACCTTGAGGCACGGCGCGAGGGCGTTGCCGACGGCGTGCGGCAGGTGCTAAAAGCCCGCGAGAGCGGCGAACGCTTTGCGGCCGTGCGCGGCATTGTCGGCGATTTGATTAATACGCAGTTGGAACATGCCGGTGTCATTGAAGCGGCGCTGGGCGATTTGCAGCAGACTTTGGTTGTTGAAAGCGCCGCTGCCATGGCGGCCGAGGCCGAGGCTTGGCGTACGGTGGCCGGGCGCGTGAGCGTTTTGGCGGCCGACCGGTTGGTTCGTGCCGGCAGCGAGTCCACCGGCGTTCCGGCCAACTGTGTGCGCGCTGTGGACCTTGTGCAGTTTGAAGAATCATCCCGGCCTGTTGTTGAGTACGTGCTGGGTGAAACGTATGTGGTTGAGAACTTAGAGCAGGCGTTGGAATTAGCCGGCGCTGCCGGCCCGCGGCGGCGGTTTGTGACGCGCAGCGGTGAAGTGGTTGGCTCCGATGGGTTGTTCGTGGCGGGCGATATGTCGCGCAAAACCGGCGCTGTCCGTCGCCGCAGCGAACTGGCCCGCCTTGCGATGGAACTCCACGAAGTTGAAGCTGAGATCGAGACGTTGAGCGGTCAGGCGCAATTGTGCGATCAGCAATCGCAGGAACTCAACCGTCAGCAGCAGCAGTTGCGTGATCGCATTTATCAAAGCCAGAGCGATATGGCTCGGGTGCAGGCCGAGCTTGCACAAAATCAGCAGCAGGTTCAGAAGCTGCACTCGCAGTTGCCGCTGCTCGAGGCGGAGATGCAAAACCTGCTTTCGCAGGCGGACCAGGCGGCCGCCCGCCGCAGCGAACTTGCCGCCCGCGTGGCCGAGCTTGAAGCGTCTGCGCAGCAGGCCGAGCAGCGGGCTACCGAGCTTGTTGCGTCGCTGCAGCAAAGCCAGTCGCAGGCAAAGGAACTCGGCGAAGAAGCCACCAAGCTGCGCATAGCCCTGGGACAATTACAGGAACAGCGCAGCGCCGTTTCACGCGAACTGCTGGCGCAGCAGCAGTCGTTGCGAAATGTACAAAGCGATTCAGCCGCAGCCGAAAGCGACATCACGCTGGCCCGCGACAAACAATCGGAATCGCTGCGGCACGCGGAAGCATCCGCCTTGAAGGCCGTGGAACTCGCGGAAAGCTCTGCCGAGGCTCAACAGGCGGCGGCTGCGCAGGCCCAGCGGCTTGCGGACATCAAGCGGCAGTCCACCGAGGCGGCGGCGCTGCTGGCTCAACAGGAGCGACAAGCCGCCGAACTCGCCGAGCAGGACCACCAGTATTCGCTTGCGGAAAACGAAGTGAGCGTGCGGCTGGAAACGCTGGTGGAGCGCACCGGTGAAGAATTGCAGGTCAACCTGGTTGAGGCGCACGCCGGCTACGAGCCGGTGGAGCAAGATTGGACCGCCATTGCCGCCGAAATCGCCGATCTTAAAGGTAAAATCGCCCGCCTCGGCAGCGTCAACCTTGAGGCGATCAACGAGTTGGCACAGCTTGAAGACCGGCAGAAATTTCTGGCGGCGCAAATCGGCGACATTGTGGACGCCAAACGGCAGTTGGAAGACCTTATCAATAAAATCAACGACGATTCACGCCAGCGCTTTACCGAAACGTTTGAAACCATTCGCCGCGAATTCGGCGAAATGTTCCGCCGGCTCTTTGGCGGCGGCCGGGCCGACATCATTTTAGAAACGCCCGAAGATGTGCTGGAATCGGGCATAGACATTCTCGCCCGCCCGCCCGGCAAAGAGTTGCAGTCCATCAGTTTGCTTTCAGGCGGTGAAAAAACTATGGCCGCGGTAGCCCTGGTGATGGCCATTTTCAAGAGCAAGCCGTCGCCATTTTGCGTGCTTGACGAAGTTGACGCCGCGCTCGACGAGGCCAATACAGGCCGCTTTGCCGCCATTGTTCAGGACTTCCTGCAGTACAGCCAGTTCATTATCATTACCCACAACAAGCGCATGATGGCTGCGGCGAATTTGCTCTACGGCATTACCATGCAGGAACAGGGCGTAAGCAAACGTGTTGCGGTGCGGTTTGACGGCAAAGTTTCAGAGCGCAGGCCGGCCGGGTCGGCCCCAGCGGCCGGGGCGGGCGATACTGTTGCCGGTTCCGATGCGGGCGGGGCGGAGCAGAGCCGTTCGGCTCCGGCTGAGCTTGCCGGTGCCGGTGCTTAATTCGGGTTGCCTGCGGCATATGCTGGTGCTGTGGCTTTATTTTTGAGATGGCTTTTACGCGGCAGCATCGCCACGGGCGGCCTTTACGCCGCCGCGATGTGTTTGCACGGCGAAAGTAGTGCCTGTCGGTTGCACCCATGAAAGATTATCCAAAACCTGTAATTGGCCTGGTGGGCGGCATAGGTAGCGGCAAAAGCGCGGTCGCTGACGATTTTGAATCGCTGGGTTGTTTGGTCATTCGCAGCGACCGTATTGCGCACGAAGTACTCGAGCAACCGCCGGTTAAGGCCACGCTGCGGCAATGGTGGGGCGATGAAATCCTGGCTGCCGATGGTCGCGTAGATCGCCGCGCTGTAGCCCGCCGTACGTTCAACAATCCTGTGGAACTGGAGCGATTGAATCGGCTGGTGCACCCAAAAGTGGATGAAATACGGCGCGATTTGATGGCTGCTTATCGGCAAAGTCCGGCGGTAAAAGCGGTGGTTTGGGACACGCCATTATTGGTAGAAACAGGGCTTTACAAGCAATGCGACGCTATTATATTCGTAAATACGCCGTTTGAGCAGCGGTTGGCCCGCGTGCAGGCTACCCGTGGATGGACTGCCGATGAGCTTAAAATTCGAGAAGATCGTCAAGCCTCGCTGGACAAGAAGAAGGAAATATCGGATGATGTCATAAATAACGGGGGCGATGAAGCCGCCCGTCTAAGCCAAGTCCGCAGGGTGCTTTCCAGGATTTTAAAGGTTTGATGCAGCGGTTGGTGGTTTTGCTAAGTTTTTTGGCGTTATTTGGCCGATAATCTCCGTAGAAGGTAAGTACTTTAGCGCCATCCCGATTCACCCCTTTTCCTCATGGAGTTTTGCCTTGCCGCTTGTACGCGGCCCATACGCCAAGCGTATTTTTGGAATTGAGTTTAAGTCGTCAGGTTCGGCGATTGTCGCCCGCCGAGCAAAAGCTCATATGAAAGGCGACAGACATACCAGGGCCGGGCAACCGGGCTGAAACATTGCCTACCCCACCCGCCCGCAGGAGGATTTATACACCATGGCACGCACCAGCAAGTCGCGTAAATCGTCGAGTTCAGCCGCCGCCGCTGTAGAAGAAGCACCGGTGGTTGAAGCCGCAGCCCCCGTCACCGAAACCGTCGCCGAGACTCCGCCCGCCGCTGAAAAAACCGGCGCCGAATTAGCCGCTCAAGCTGCACCACCCATCAAAACCATTGCCGCCGTGGATGGTGCTGCCATCATTGGTTCGGCTATTGTCGGCGGCGGCCCCAACACCGATGAAGACGAACTTTACGATGAAGAAACCCACGAAAAATACGAGCAGGTTAAACGCAGCGAACTGCACCTGCTGGACCTGCAGAAGATGAGCGTCAACGAGCTGCATGAAATCTGTAAAACCGAGGAAATTCCCGAATACATCGGGCTTAAGAAGCAGGACCTCATTTTCAAGATTCTTAAGAAGCGCATATCCGACACCGGCATGATGGTGGGCGAAGGCGTGCTGGAAATTCTGCCCGATGGCTTCGGATTTTTGCGCTCGCCCGAATACAACTATCTCCCATGCCCCGATGATATTTACGTTTCGCCTTCGCAGATTCGCCGCTTCGGCCTGCGTAACGGCAACATCATCACCGGCCAGATTCGGCCGCCCAAAGAGTCGGAGCGTTACTTCGCCCTGTTGCGCGTGGAAGCCATCAATTTTGAGGCTCCGCAGTTGCTCACGGAAAAGGTCAATTTTGAAGACCTTACTCCGTTGCATCCCAATAAGCGGCTGTTTCTGGAAACTGCCCCTGAAGAAATCAACATGCGCATTGTGGACATCGTAACCCCCATCGGCAAGGGGCAGCGCATGCTGATTGTCGCGCCGCCGCGCACCGGCAAAACCGTGCTGCTGCAGAAGATCGCCAATGCCATCTCGCACAACCATCCTGAAGTTTATCTGATTATTCTGCTCATTGACGAGCGCCCTGAAGAAGTCACTGAAATGCAGCGCGCTACTCAGGCTGAAGTGGTGAGTTCCACGTTTGACGAACCCGCCAGCCGCCACGTGAGCGTCGCCGAAATGGTAATTGAAAAAGCCAAGAGGCTTGTTGAATACGGCCGTGATGTGGTGATATTACTCGACTCCATCACCCGTCTGGCCCGCGCTTACAACACCGAAGTGCCGCACTCGGGCAAAATTCTCACCGGCGGCGTGGACGCCAACGCCCTTCAGAAGCCCAAGCGATTTTTCGGCGCTGCCCGCAATATTGAAGAAGGCGGTTCGCTCACCATTATCGGCACGGCACTGGTGGATACCGGCTCCAAGATGGATGAAGTGATCTTCGAAGAATTCAAAGGCACCGGCAACAGCGAACTGCACCTCGACCGCCGGCTTGTGGAGCGCCGTACCTATCCGGCGATTAACATTTCCGCCAGCGGCACACGTAAAGAAGAGCTGCTGCTCGACAAGCGGGAGTTGGAACTCGTTTACCGGCTGCGCAAGGTGCTCTCCGACATGAATCCCATCGAGGCGGTGGAACTGCTGAAAAATCGCCTCGAAAAGAAGGGCACCAACCGAGAATTTCTGTTGACCATGAACTTGGACTAAAAATTGCCTGCCGCCGGAGATGCGGAGGCAAGCTGCTGCTGCACGAGGCATCGGCGCAGCCGCAAAGCGCCGCGCCGTCGTCGGCACCAAACTTTTGGCGGTTCTGGCATGTTCGGTGGCGGGGGGCATGCCTTATGGCGCAGGCTTCCAGCCTGCGTGGTTTGCCTTCGTGAACGGTTGCAGCAGCCACGGCGTATCGTGCCGGCGCGTTGGGCATGATTTAATGCAAATTTGCACATTAGGCCAAGAGGGGCATGGTCAATCGTGTACGCGGCGTATTTGCACCAAAAATGACAGCGCCATACCTACCAGCGATCCTAATATCAGCGCCCCGCGGATCGCCGGTACCAGGGCCAATTCCATAAACCAGGGTGGCGGAGCGGTTGCAACCGGATGGATGGGCTTGAGATGTTCATCTATCAGGCTTTGTACATCGGTAGGTGCCGGCATGCCTGGCAAGGGCAGTACTTTTTCTGTTGGACTAATTACATTCATTTGCCGATCGGCCAGCCGCTGCTGCAGCCGCGGATTGGTCTTTGCCATGGCGATAAACTTGTCCTGCAGGGCGATTTTTTCGTTAAGCAGTGCGAGCGATGCCGCCAGGCTGTCACGCTGCTTGCGCGCTTCGTAAACGCGCTGCATTTGCGGGGCCAGCACCACAATGCCGATAGCGCCGACCGAGGCAAGCAAAATGCACCAGCTTATAAAGCCAGCGCTGAAGATCAGCGGCAAAGCGATGAATCGTGGCAGAAATTGCGGGCGACTCATGACAATCCTCGGTCAAGCCTGTGCGAGGCTCTGGGCAGGCAAGAACCTTCCGTGGTTCTATTTATCTTTATCGCCATGCCGCGGTTGCTGCGGTAAAAGCGGGCGAAGGGACTCGAACCCTCAACAGCCAGCTTGGAAGGCTGGCGCTCTGCCATTGAGCTACGCCCGCGATAATCGCGGTTTTATTATATCGGCGGCTGCCTTAGTGGGCCGCTGCTGCTGCCGACGACGCGACGTCGGCAGGGCTAAACGTGGGGATAGCGACGTTGTCCCAGCCGATGCGCGAGCCGACGGCAAATGCCGCCGCCGCCTGATGCGCCGGCAACTTTACCCGCACGGGATAACCCACTTCGACCGTTAGGGCATTATCGCCCAAGTGTTGTTCGAGCACGCGGCCTTGCATGCGGCGCGGCCGGCCCAGCAAAGGTTCAACATAGTTGCCGCCATCGCTTACGGCCTCGGCCTTGTATGCACTGCAACTGATTGTGCCGGCGACCCGGCTGCCCGGCGTCAGGGCCTCACCGGCATAGGCAAACGCATTGCGGTAATTCTGGCCCGGAACTTTCAGCGTAATTTGGCCGTTCTCACAGCTTTCAACCACAAACTTCATGGTGCGGTAACTCCTAAATACCCCAGAGAGTATACCGATATCGCCGATAGGCGAAAAGCCATCGCCGCAGGGATGGAAGCTGGTTGCGTTGTCCTAAACCGCTTGACTGAGGCTGATTTGTGGAATGGTTGCCAAAGGCGTTACCCGCAGATGGGCGGATCATTGATTTTCATCACGCTTCAGAACACTTGGATGCCGTGGCAAAAGCAGTACATGGCCGAGATTTGTCCCAAGCTCCTGTCCTGTGGGAACACCTTCGGGGCTTACTGTACGAAGGGAAGGTCCAACAGGTGATCCCCGAAATCAAAGCAGAATCCCAGCGGCTGGGGCCTCCGGCAGCGAAGGCTGGCCGATTGGGTCAGGTAACACGGAGGCGGGCGTCAAAGGGTTCAATAAGCGCGTCAAGGGCACCGACCAGTTCTGGAACATACCGGGCGTGGAATCTATTCTGGCTTTGCGTGCCATGTGGATGAGCCAGGACCAGCGGTGGGATTGCTACTGGGCCAACCGTCCCTCACTCGGGAGGTGCAGGGCCGCGTAAAGTGTCACGCACCCAACGCAACCGGCTCGGGCATATGCGGTCTTGAGTGAACAATCAATGGCCGTTACAGTACGGTATGCAGTAGGCTCGGGATCGCCCGGTAGCCGCGGTAACTGGTTTAGCGAAAGTGTTTTCATGACAGGCAATTGGCTCGGCGGCTTGGCGAAGTGCACAGTGGTATTGACGGCATTGACAACGTTGACTGCAGGTGTATTGGCCGCAAAGCCGGCGGCTCCGGCTGCGGTTCGGCCCAACGCATGGGCCAACCCGGACCCGGCACATTTTTTGTTCGAAAACAAGATTGAGCCGGGCATGACCGGCTATGGTCTTACCGTCATGCACGGCGACACCATCCAGAAGTTTTATGTGCGCATCGTAGACGTCATGAAGAATTTCGGGCCTGACATGAACGTTATTCTCGTGCGCTGCCACGGCCTGGGGTTGCGGCACAGCGGCATTATTGAGGGGATGAGCGGCTCACCTGTTTTCATCAATGGCAAACTGATCGGCGCCATTGCCTATGGCTGGAGTTACTCCAAAGACCCCATCGGGGGCGTGCAACCGATTCGGCAGATGCTCGGCATTCCCTTGCCGCCGCCGGGCAGGCAAGGAGCCGCGGGTGCTGGCGCGGGCGGCGCAGCTGCGGGAAATTCAGTACAGAATAACTCGGCTTTTGGCGGCGACCCTGCGGCGATCTCGATGCTGCGCCACGCCCTGCGGCACAACATACCGGGCTGGGCGGCTTTGGCCCAATGCGTGCTGCAACGGTCGAGCGTGCTGATGCCACATGCGATAACGGCGCAAACCGGTCCTGGCCGTCTGGTTCCGCTGGCCAGTCCGCTGATGGCCGGCGGTGCGTCGCCGGAGGTTGTGCGTTATTTACAGCAGGCATATGCGGGCAGCGACTTAACACCGATGGCCGCTGGCGGGGCGGGCGCGGGCGGCCCGAATGGACAACTCGGCGGCTGGGGTGAGCTTAGGCCGGGCGCCGTTAAGCTGACGCCAGGCTCGGCGATCTCTGTTCCGTTAATGTCGGGCGATTTAGATTTGGCGGCCATTGGTACGGTGACCGATATTTTCGACGGACACCTGTACGCGTTCGGGCATCGCTTTTTTGCCCAGGGGCCGACGAGCCTTCCCATTGCCACCGCTTACATTTACACCATTATTCCAGGCGTTAAAACGTCGTTTAAGCTTGGTGCGACCGACCAAATCAAAGGTCGCCTGCTGATGGATCAGGCCACCGGCATCGTCGGGCAGATTGGTAAGCCGATTACATCTGTTCCGGTGACCATTTCGGTTCATAGCCGCAGCGACGCACAACTCAATCAAACCTTTCATTATCAGTTGTATCCCAACTTTAACGCCACGCTGCAGTCGGCTGTTTCAGCACTGTTGGCAGCAACCACGGCGCACCGCAAACTCGGCAATCATTACACGGTTCATGTTGCCGGCCATTTAAGCTTTGCCTCGGGAACCATTCCGGTGGATGAGGTGTTCGGTAATCCGCATTTCAAACCGGATGATATTATGCTGCCCCTGGCGGTTATGCTGGGCAACCCATTTCATCGTGCCAAACTCACCGGCATACGGCTGCATGTCACCATCAGCCGACAAGATACCAACGCGCAAATTCTTTCGGTAAAGCTTAACCGCCGGGTTGTCGCTCCCGGCGACAGCATTACCGCAAGGGTAACTCTGCTTTTGTACGGCGGATCGCAAAAAACCATTGTGCTGCTATTGCGTATTCCCGTCGGCACGCCCGATGGCTCGTATCACCTGGTGGTAGGTTCGGCCGATCTGGCGTTGACTGATGTCACGCGTTTTTTTCCGGAGAGCTTTAATCCGCAAAACCAGCATCAACTGGTGCAGTCCGTTCGCAAAATATTAAGCTTCAAAGCCAATCGCCTGTATGGCAGCTTCATTCTTAATCCTGCGGGCGTAGCCACCAGTGCGGTGCAACTGCCCGACCTGCCTGCGAGCCGGGTGGCGCTGCTGGCGTTGAATCAGTCGTCAAATTCGGCTCCGCTGTACAACCATGTTGAGGTCAGCGCACCGGCCGGGGCGGTGGTTGGCAATGGGGGTGAAATATTCCACATC
The DNA here is from genome assembly GCA_049965775.1 of Phycisphaerae bacterium. Lineage (GTDB taxonomy): Bacteria > Planctomycetota > Phycisphaerae > WQYP01 > WQYP01 > JABEVB01. Next base: position 9,228 of record JBMFVX010000028.1, on the reverse strand, counting down.
GTTGTCCGGCGTCGAGCGAATAGCCGCTATTTAAGCCTTAAGCCCGGCATTCCTCCGGTGCCGCCGCCCGGCAACTGATGCGGTTGCCAGATTGCGGCTTTGCGCAACGGCTTTGGCGCAGTTCTGCAAGCAAATAAGTAACTAAGCAACTAAGCAAGATTAAAACGAAAGGTATGCCTGTATGATCTCACGAGTTCTTCCGATGGTACGCAAGACCGCCAAGTGTTTAACTGGCGCTGGAGTCGCGGTGTGCGCAGCGATGTTGGCAGCGCCCCTTGCGCAGGCCGTGCACCCGGCACATTGGTCGTACCACACCGAGGCCCAGTATGCCACCGGCACATTTGATGGCACGGTGGTTAATAACTACGGTCAGCTTATGCTGGGGCACCCGGTGAACTCACTGCTGCCTGACGGCAAGTTTACGTTTGTTAACGCGCTGGTGCATGGTCTGCATGGCAGCATTTATTTTGGTACGTCTCCCGACGGCAAAGTTTATCGCCTCGCGGGAGGCAAGGTGACGGCAATTTATTCGCCCAAGGGCGCCGCGGTACAAGTGCTGGCGCTGGCCATCAGTAAGCAGGGGCAAATTTTGGCCGGTATAAACGCCGACGGCAAAGGTGAACTTGTTAAGTTGGTACCGCAGGCGGGGGGAGGGTTTGCCCGCAAGATTATCTTTAGCAATTCGGCGGTGCGGTACATCTGGTGCATTTTGCCCATGGCTGATGGAAGCATTTACCTCGGCACCGGGCCGGATGGCATCGTGTGGCGCTGCGGCTCCAAGGGGGCGGCCAAAGCCGTTTTGCACACGGATGAACACAATGTGATGGCCCTGCTCAACGCCGGAGGCGGTCATATTATCGCCGCCACCGATGGCGCTGGGCTGGTGATGCGCTACAGCGAAAAAACCAAAAACGCCCGCGTGCTGCTCGCTGCGGACAATGCGGAAGTAGACGCCCTGGCTATGGACCGGCAAGGCGACATCTTTGCGGCGACGGCATCGCCGGTGCTGGCGCAAAGCGGCGGCGGCGCGTTTGTGCCGCAGGGAACATCGAATGGCCGTCCTGTTGCAGTAAGCGATGATGCCGGCATGGCTGGCGCTAAAGGCCAGGCAGGCAAACCGGCGCCGGGCAAGCCGGTCGCCAAACAGCATGTGGCAAAGATGCTGCTCGCCGGCCCGCGGCCGCTGCCGTTTCCGCATACGGGTCATGTTAAGAGCAACGCAGTCTATCAGATTGAGCCGAACGGCCGAACCAGCGTGCTGTTGCGCGTGCCTGATATGGTGTTGAGCATGCTGTACAGCCATCATCACCTGTTGTTGGGTTTAAGCGGGCATGGCCGGGTGGTTTCATACGACCCTATCACGCAAAGCCGCACGATGGTGGTGTTCAGCCATAGCTGCCACGACATTATGTGCTCGGTTATGGGCCGCCACGGCCGCGTGTATTTTGGTACGGCCAACGGGGGGCAAATATTCCGGATGGAGCCTGGTTTTGCGCCGACTGGCAGCTATACCAGCAAAGTACTCGATGCTGCGCTACCGGCGATTTGGGGCGCTGCGCATGTAAATGCCGAAATGCCCGCCGGGGCGAGTGTATTTATTCGCACGCGCAGCGGTAATGTGAAGAATGTGCGGCAGTTGGGGCGGTTTTGGAGTCCGTGGTCGGCCCCGATGCCCGCCAACAGTTATCGCACCATTTCGAGTCCTTCGGGGCGTTATCTGCAGTTCCGCATCATGCTGATGGCGGGCAAAGCCAAGGCGTCGCCTGTGGTGGAGTCTGCCCGTGTCAACTATCAACAGCTCAATGTGCCGCCCGTGATAGACAGCATCACCGCCGTCAAAATGGAGGGCAAACCGGTGTACACCATTAAATGGTCGGCGTCGGACCCGAATGGCGATAAGCTGACCTACCGCCTGGAATACAAGCAGCAGGGTATTCCGGTTTGGATTCGTATTCACGCGTTGCCTGATAATTCTCCGTACCTCTGGAATATCAGCGGGCTGCCGGAGGGGCGGTACCGCATAAAGCTCATTGCCGACGACGCAGCCGACAACACGCCGCAAACGGCGCTGCGCGTCGCCCGCGAGACCCGTTACATACTTGTAGATACACAATCGCCCAAGATCACCCAACTCAAGACCACGGTTAAGGCGGATGGTCGCGTGCAGGTTGTCGGTGTAGCGTCTGACAGCGGCTCGGCTATTGTTGCCATGGCCATACAGGTAGACTCGCAGAAGCACTGGCAGCCGGCGCAGGCTTCGGATAAGATGTTTGATTCGCCGCTGGAAGGGTTTAAGGCCCTTACCGCCCGGTTGAAGCCGGGGCCGCACCGAATTGTGGTTCGCGCCACTGATTCGCAGGGCAACAGCGGGTATGCGTCTGTTTTGGCGACTGTACGATAGCTGCCGCAAGGCGCGTCGCTGCCGCGGGATATCTGCGGCGGCGGGCAGCAATAGTTTATGAAGGTGGAGTTTAAACGTGCATTATCCGCACAAAGTCAGCAATCGAAAACGCGTTCGCAAAATCGGCTTTCGGGCTCGTATGAGCACCAAGAAAGGTCGGCAAACAATCAACCGTAAGCGCCGCGTAGGCCGTTCGGTCAATGTGGTGTGATCCATTCTAATCGTGCGGTATTGGCTGCAGCCTTCACGGACGTGCTCTGTGGCCGCATCTTACATGCCGTTTTATGGGCCCTGGCGCGAAACATTTCGCTGAGTGCTCTGAATCACATCAATAGCTCTGATTTAAGATAGGCGTACGCCGGCCCCTTGAGACTCTGCCAAGGTGGCAGAACCTACCTGCAATCTTACGCAAAAGCCATGTGAAATCCTCGGATGAACTTCCCTGCTAATGCTGGACATAACATGTCGTAAAGCATTATTTTATAATAACTTATGAAATTCAACCCTATTTTTTAATCGGCGGCGGCACGGCTATTGCTTAGTTGCCTTAGTGTTTGGATTTGCGCCATCACCCCCGCGCTCTGACGTGCGGCCTGTATGGTGCGCTCTTAAATGGAAGGTACAGCATCATGGCAAAGGTCATAGGCATTGATTTGGGCACCACCAACTCGGTTGTGGCTGTTATGGAGGGCAGCCAGCCCAAGGTTTTAATCAACGCACAAGGTGCGCGGCTGACCCCATCGGTGGTCGGCTTTACCGACAAAGGCGAACGGCTCGTGGGCCTGCCCGCCAAGCACCAGCAGGTTACCAATCCGCAGAATACCGTCTTTTCGATTAAGCGTTTTATGGGGCGGCGTCATTCTGAAGTTGGCGGCGAAGAGAAGCTTGTGCCGTACAAGGTTGTCGGCGGGCCGGAAGAACTCGTCAAGGTTGATATTCGCGGCAAGCAGTATACGCCGCCTGAAATTTCAGCCATGATTCTCCAAGACCTCAAAAAAACCGCTGAAGACTACCTGGGCGAAAAGGTTACCGACGCGATCATAACCGTGCCGGCCTATTTCAACGATTCGCAGCGCCTCGCCACCAAAGAAGCCGGCGAAATCGCCGGTCTTAACGTTAAGCGCGTGCTGCCTGAGCCTACGGCGGCGGCTCTCGCCTACGGTATGGACAAAAAGAAGGGCGGCAAAATCCTGGTGTTTGACCTTGGCGGCGGTACGTTTGATGTGTCCGTGCTGGATATCGGCGACGGTGTTTTTGAAGTGCTCTCCATTAATGGCGATACCCACCTCGGCGGCGACGATTACGATCAGTTGCTGGTAGATCACATTGCCGAAGAGTTTCGCAAGCAAAATGGTATTGATCTTCGGAAAGACCCGATGGCTCTGCAGCGTCTGAAAGAAGCCGCTGAAAAGGCCAAGATTGAGCTTTCCAGCAATATGGAAACCACCATTAACCTGCCGTTTATTACGGCGGATGCCAGCGGGCCAAAGCATCTGCAGATGGCCGTTACGCGCAGCAAGTTTGAATCGCTCACCAGCGGTCTTACCGAGCGTTGCCGGCAGCCGGTGCTAAAAGCCCTTCAGGACGCCAAGCTAGCCGCCAAAGACATTGATGAGGTGCTGCTTGTAGGCGGCTCGACGCGCATACCGCGGGTGCAGCAGCTTGTGAAGGAAATTTTCGGAAAAGAAGGCAACAAAACCGTCAACCCCGACGAGGCCGTGGCTCTGGGCGCTGCCATTCAGGGCGGCATCACCACGGGCGAAGTCAAAGATATTCTGGTGCTCGACGTAACACCGCTGTCGCTGGGGGTGGAGACGCTCGGCGGCGTGATGACGGTACTTATTCCGCGTAACACCACTATTCCGTCGAGCAAGAGCGAGACGTTCAGCACGGCTGCTGACAGCCAAACCAGCGTCGAAATTCACGTACTTCAGGGTGAGCGCGAGTTTGCCCGCGACAACCGCACGTTGGGGAAGTTCCAACTGGTGGGCATTCCGCCGGCGCCCCGCGGCACTCCGCAAATTGAGGTGACATTCGACATTGATGTTAACGGTATTTTGAATGTTAAAGCGAAGGACAAGGCCACCGGTAAAGAAAACAAGGTGGAAATCAAGGGCCATAGCGGTCTGTCCAAGGAACAAATTGAACAGATGAAGAAAGATGCCGAAGCCCATGCCGCTGAAGACAAGGCTCGGCGCGAACTTGTGGACCTCAAAAACCAGGCCGACGGCGCTGTGCTGCATGTAGAAAAGGAACTGCAGGAGCACGGCGGCAAGGTAGGCCCGCAGGAGCGCGGCGACATTGAAAGCGCTATCAATCGCGTGAAGGAAGTGCTTAAGGGCGAGGATAAAGACGCCCTGCAGCGGGCACTGGAAGACCTTAACAAGGCCCGGATGAAACTCGGCGAAGCGATGTACAAGGCCGCCGGCGAACAGGCAGGCGCGGCGGGTGCTGCGGGTCCTGACGCGGCTGCGGCTGGCGGCACATCAGGCGGCGAAGCCCCCAAAAAAGGTCCCGATGATGTGATTGACGCCGAGTACGAGGTGAAGTAATCCGTCTAAATGCCGGGCTGGTACCGCAATGCCCGGCACCGGGCAGTAAAGCTGTGTTCACCGGGTGCGATAACGGCGCATCTCCGCAATGGAGGCATCGCTTCGCGAGCATTTTTCGTGGATCGGCATTTCTGCGCTGAATGCTGATCCACTTAAACCCGGGGTGCAATGCAGCGGCGCCAAATAGTACGGGCGGACCTGAGGAGACATCCGTGATGGACTCGAGCAGCACGCCCGTGCGGTTGCACCTTAAAAAATCTGAAGCACTCGAAATTACCTGGGCCGACGGCCACGAGAGCATTCTGCCGCTGCGAATGCTGCGGCGCATGTGCCCATGCGCCGGCTGTCAGGGCGAACGCGACTTGCTGGGCCGGCAACTTTTGCCGGTGGTAAAAACCAGTTTCGACGGCCCAATTACCGCTTTGGGTGCGGAATTGGTTGGCAACTACGCCCTTCGCATTGAATGGGCTGATCATCATCAATCCGGCATTTATTCGTTTGAATACCTGCGAAGCCTGACCGCGCCATCCAAGTGAGGGGGTGGTTGCTGAAAGGGGAGATTGGATAATTGCCGGGCCAAACCATATCAGTCGTCGGCGGTGGTTTATTTGCAATAAAGCTTGCCCTACAATACGGGAGTTACGGGTGGGCGGTTGGTTCTGCCCGCCGGGAGATTTTGTCCGTTTTGAAAGGCTCGTACCATGCCCCTCATGACCACTAAACCGATGTTTGATTTAGCCTACGATGGCGGTTTTGCCATTGGCGCGTTCAATGTGAACAACATGGAACTTGCACAGTCTATTATCGAAGCGTGCGCGAAAGAAAAAAGTCCGTGCATTCTGCAGATATCCAAAGGCGCCCGCAAATATGCCAACATTCGTTACCTCAAGGCCATCATTGACGCCGCGGTGGAAGAGCATCCGGAGTTGCCGATTGCTATTCATTGCGATCATGGCGACACGATTGACCTTATCAAGGCGTGCATCAACGATGGTTACACCAGCGTGATGATTGATGGCAGCCACCATCCGTATGAGGAAAACGTCAAACTCACCGCGGAGGCGGTTAAAGTTTCGCATGCTGCCGGTGTGGTGGTGGAAGCCGAACTCGGCATGCTGGGCGGCATTGAAGAAGATGTTGTGGGCCTGGACGCCGCCGAGTACGAAAAAAATGTTGAAAAATTTCTGACCGATCCGGTGCAGGCGGCTGACTTCTGCAAACGCACTGGCCTCGACTCGCTGGCGGTGGCCATCGGCACCAGCCACGGTGCGTACAAGTTCAAGCACGAATCCAAGCTTGCGTTTGGACGCATTGAAGAAATTATGAAAACCTGCCCGGGCATTCCGCTGGTGATGCATGGTTCGAGCAGTGTGCCGCAGGAGTTTATTGACCTGGTCAACAAGTATGGCGGTGCTATGCCCAACGCCAAGGGTGTTCCGGAAGATCAAATTTCCATGGCGGTGCGCAAGTATGGCGTATGCAAAGTGAATATAGATACCGACCTCCGCCTGGCCATGACGGCCAAAATTCGCGAGGTCTTCGCCACTAAGCCGGCCGAGTTCGATCCGCGCAATTACCTTGGGCCTGCACGCGAGGCCATCATCAGTATGGTGCAGCGCAAACTGCATGTGCTGAACAGCGCCGGCAAGAGCGAGGCGGTAATAGCCCAGTGGAAAAAGCTCGGCAGCCCGATGCCGACATTCTACAGCCGCCGCAAGGCCGGCTAAGCGACTCCGTTGGAGTCGGCGCGTCGGGAGGCGTTGGATGCCTTCTGCGGTGGCGCCCATTCAAGATTCAGCGCAGCGGTCGTGGGCGGCACTCTTTGAGTGCCGCCCACATTGCATTGTAAACCTTTTACATTCTGTTTTTGGCAAGAAGTGCACGGTTTAATATATTGTTCTCGCGGCCCGCAGGCCGCGGTGCGTTTGCCTTTATCGGCAAGCTTGGTCATGCCTGCTGGGGTAGTTTGGCGGCGACGAGCGCCCGTACTTTGGCCGCATCGGCTGCGCCGGCGGCTTGTTTAAGCACTGCGCCCATCACTTTGCCCGCGTCTTTCGGCCCGGCGGCAAGGTCGCTTATTACCTTGCTGACCAGGGCTTCGAGGGTGGCATCGTCCATGGGCTTGGGCAAAAACTCTTCGACAATTTTAAGCTCGGCTTTGAGTGCCTCCACCCGATCATTGGCGTTGAGTTTTTCAAAATCTTGCAGGGCTTTACGAAGCTTCTTGGCGTAGCCTGTGATGGCCGCCTGTGGATCGCCATCGGGGTGATCGCTCTCAAGGGCTTTGACTTCCGACAACACCATTCGCACGGTTTGTGTGCGCAGCTTATCGCCCGCCTTCATGGCTTGAACCATCTGCGTTTGAAGCTGAGTTTTAACCGCGGCAAACTGACTCATCATTTATCCTTTCAATTCGTGCTTCAATTTGGTGGTTGTACCCCAAGAGTTAAACATACTATACCGGAACCGACGCCCGCCATGCGAGCGGTTGCGACTGACCAACCGAACCGCCCAATATCTCGCGGGGGGGGGGGAGTTTTGGCTATCGCCGTAAAAATGAAGCGCCCGGTGCGCTACTAATTTACTGTCACCCGTTGTTCTGTTCTCGTGGCCCGCAGGACGTGCTGCGTACACAAGTTGGCGGCCGGCAATCTGGGTCGTTGACACCTGCGACTCACATGATAACATTCACATTACTGGCGGGCATTATACCGCAACCCTGCGCCTATCCAGTGATTGGACCTTGTCATTGCAAAGGAGCACTGTATGAGACGTTATCTTCCAAACTTCCTGCCTCGCGCGAGGCTGCTGCATCGCGTGGTCTTATGGTCTTTACTGTGCGCTTTGACGGCTATGTGTTTTGCGGCTCCGGCAATGGCCGCAGATTCCAACCATGCGGTGGATTTGGGATGGTGGAAAAAGGCTCGCTTCGGAATGTTTATACACTGGGGTTTGTATTCAGAGGCGGCGGGTTTTTGGCATGGTAAGCCCGTGCCGGGATACGGTGAATGGATTATGAACAGCGGGCGCATCCCCCGGAAGCAATATGCCACCTTGGCCGCCAAATTTGATCCGGTGAAATTCAATGCCGACAAGTGGGTAAGCATCGCTAAGGCTGCCGGCGTAAAGTACATCGTGATTACCTCAAAGCATCACGAGGGCTTTTGCATGTTCAACACGAAGGCTACCAAATACAACATTGTGGATGACACGCCCTGGCATACGGATCCCCTGGCGCTGCTCGCGGCTGCGTGTAAAAAGCAGGGCATTCGATTTTGCGTTTACTATTCGATTATGGATTGGCACAGCCGGTTCCAAGCTCCGGCCCGCGGCGGCCCTCAACCCATCTATAACCCTACGCATTTTGTCCCAGGCGGGGAGGCTCCCTATCTGCATTATATGGAAACTGAATTGCGGGAGATCGTCACGCAGTACCATCCGGGATTGATCTGGTTTGATGGCCAATGGATGAATGGCTGGACCCGCGCGGATGGTGTGGTGATTCGCCAGGAGCTTCGCGAACTGGACCCGAACCTCATCGTTAACAATCGAATTGATCCGCAGGGAGCCGTTGATCATGGCCAGGGTTTTGGAGGCGATTATGCCACGCCCGAACAACAAATTCCGCCCGGTGGCATCCCTGGCAACTGGGAAACCTGCATGACCATCAATAATACGTGGGGTTATAAGCGACAGGACAAACAGTTTAAGTCGGCTGCAATGCTCATTACCAATCTCATTAAATGCGCCAGCGGCGGCGGCAACTACCTGCTCAATGTCGGCCCGACAGGTTTGGGCGTGATTCCCAAGCCGGAGGTGATGCGTTTGATGGCCATGGGTCGCTGGCTGAAAGCTAATGGCGCGGCGATCTATGGTTCGCATCGCATGCCGTTCAAAAAGGCAATGCCCTGGGGCTATATCACCAGCAAGCCCGGCAAGCTTTATCTGGAAGTTGTGCATTGGCAGAAGACCATTACGGTGCCTATGAGCAACACGGTTACGAAGGCATATTTGCTGGCCGGCGGCCAAAGCGTAACGATCAGTAGTAGCGCCAAAGGCGTCGTGGTAAGCCTGCCGACAACCGCGCCGGACAAAATCGCCAGCGTCGTGGTGCTGGAGTTCAGCGGGGCAGTAAAGCCGCTATAAGAGCTGGACCGTATGCCTGTCGGTAGTGCTTAAAAAAACGTGTTGCCCGGCGTTAGGGCCTGTAAATAAATAACTGATACCATTTGTGGTTATTGTCCGATAATAAGGAGGATGGATCGCGCAACGCTG
>JBMFVX010000027.1:0-27880 GCA_049965775.1 Phycisphaerae bacterium | reverse complement strand
TTAACACCTTGATTTTACAGGGTGCAAGGCCTGCGCGCAAGGCCCAAGATCACAATACCTATGAAATATCCGGGCTAACCGCAGATGACGCAGATGTACGCAGAGGTTTTTGGTTACGGGGCGATGCACGGCCAGCGGGCCGCGAGAGAGTAGATGGAGATAGTATAAAGTATCCCGATTGGCGGGTCCTCACCGCATCGAGATTTCGCCCTCCGTGGCTCAAGAGAGTATGGCGGGCGCTGCGATTGTGGGGGCGGTCGCTGTGCTGCCGCGATGGGGAACTGGGCCAATAGATGGTTCGCTTTTTGTTAAAATAACAAGATTTTACAGGGGTTTAATGCAGTGGCAGAAGAACGGATTGGTATTATTGGTGGATCGGGCTTGGGCGACGCTTTGTTGCAGGGGCAAAGCGGCGAGAGGGTCAATGTAACGACGCCATTTGGGTCGCCGGCGGCTGCGCCCATTCTTGCCGAGTGGCAGGGTGTGCCGGTGGCCATCCTCGCGCGCCATGGCGAGGGGCATTTACTAAACCCGGTTCAGGTGCCGTATCGGGCAAACATTTATGCGCTCAAAGCGGTTGGCTGCCGGTGGATATTGGCGACCGGCGCGGTCGGGTCGCTGCGGGAAGAGATTCAGCCAAGGCATCTGGTACTGGTGGATCAGGCCATTGATAAAACCTATGGCCGGCCGGCAAGCTTTTTTGAGGAGGCCGCGGTGCATGTGGAGTTTGCCGAGCCGACGTGCCCGGTGCTGCGCGAACTTTTGTTTGAAACGTGGCTGGAGCACGAAGCGGACCTGCGCGTGCACAAAACGGGCACCTACGTGTGTATGCAGGGGCCGGCGTTTTCTACGCGTGCGGAGTCGCAGTTGCACCGCGGTTGGGGAGCCGACCTCATCGGCATGACGCTGATGCCCGAAGCCAAACTCGCGCGCGAGGCTGAAATGGCCTATGCCTCCATTACGCTGGTTACCGACTACGACTGCTGGAAACCCCACCAGCCCAACCAGACCAAACTGGGGCTTCTGGAAGAAATTATCGGGCACCTGCATGCGGCTACCGACAATGCGCTCTCGCTGATTAAGGCGGCTTTGCCGCGGATATGGGCCAATCGCACCCGCGAGTTTGCGGCGCACCGAGCTCTGGAGTTGGCGATATGGTCCGACAAAAGCAAAATATCCAATGACGCCCGCGACAAGCTGCAGTTAATCTGGGGAAAGTATTTTTAACGCAGGGGGGCGGCCATCCTGGCCGACGGGTATGGCTGCAGGAACAGTCGGGCGGGACGCCCGACCCTCGCCTAAGCAGGCAAGATGCCTGCGCTCGGCAATGATGCTTAATTGCTTGACGCGAAATAGTCGCTGCAGTATTCTCAACCAATCGTGATGCACGCTGCCCACTTGCGGCAAAAACAAATTCCACGCACAGGAGATGTATACGTATGGTTAATTCTCGATTTAATAAGCTGTTGGCTCTGACCGGGCTTGGTGCTTTGTTGGCTATTGGCGGTTGCCAAAGTGTTAACAAATCAACGGCTTTAAACGCCGGCGGCAGCCGGGCAATGTGCGGATCAATGAACATGGGGAAGGGTGCCGACTCTGCGCCGCAACACTTCTTTCTGCATCCGGGTGACCGTGTTTGCTTTTATGGCGACAGCATCACCGAGCAGCGGCTGTATACAACGTTTACCGAAGGCTACATTACAACGCGCTATCCAAACCTGAAGGTTGAATTTGTAAATGCCGGCGTGGGCGGCGACCGTGTTACCGGCGGCTGGGCCGGGCCGGTAGACCTGCGGCTTAAGCGCGACGTATTTCCATTTAAGCCTACGGTTGTGACCATTATGCTTGCCATGAACGATGCGAGCTATCACCCGTGGAGCAAGCGCATTTTTAATGTGTATGCCAAAGGGTATGTACACATCATTAAGTCGCTTAAAGCGCATCTGCCCGGCGTGCGAATTGTTCTGATACAGCCCTCGGCATTTGATGATGTAACTCAAAAGCCGGGTTTTCCACTGCACTTACCTTGGCTGCACCCAAATACCAACAAGCTCGACGACAGCCATGGCGGCTACAACGATGTGCTGCTCCACTACGCGGCATTTGTGCGCAAGCTCGCTGCGAAGTACCACTTGTTGTGCGTGGACTTTAATATGCCTTTGGTTGATGTGCTCAAAGCCGCAAAGAAAATCAACCCTGCTTTGGCGGGGCAGATCATTCCGGGGCGAGTGCATCCGTCGGCTGCCGGGCAGCTTGTGATGGCGCAGCAGTTGCTTGAAGGTTTCGGCGCCGGGCCGATTGTGTCGGCGGTTGGTATACAAGCCGACGACAACAGTGTTACCCGCATGGTTAATACCGACGTAACCGGCCTTAAAGATACCGGCGGGGTTATCTCTTGGACGCAAACCGACCGCTCGTTGCCCATGCCGCTATGGCCGTTGCACAGCGACTTCTGGCAGTTTCCGCCAACGGGCATCGGCAACTTGCCTCTGTACAACCCTGATTACACCAACAAGGCGGTAGCATTGGCCCTGCATTGTTCGCATTTTTACCCTTCGCTTGATGAGCAGACGCTGGCCGTCATGGGGCTTAAGCCGGGGAATTACACGCTGAAAATAGACGGCCAGACCATCGGCACATTTGACGCGGCAGCTTTGGCGGCGGGCATTAATCTGGCCAAGTACAACACGCCGATGTTGCAGCAGGCCAACGGTGCATTTGCCTTGGTGTGGCAACAGGTTCAGCTTGAGTTTGCATTCTGGCGGCGATGCACTTTGCCCAGATCTGATTGGAATCACAAAAAATGGCGCAAGCTGATTAAGCAAATGCCTGTTTCGGCCATGGCGTTGGACGATTCATTGATTCAGCAGGCGTCGTATGCCGCGGGCCATGTATTTTTGGCTCATGCCCGTACGGCTTCGCAGCCGTTGCCGTGCCACTATGAGTTGGTGCCTGCGCCTTAAGTTCGTGATGCGGGTTCTTTAGGCCTCATGGGGCGCTGATTCCCGGTGCAATGATTGCACTTGTCGTGCGGTATATTCTGGGCGTTGGCTTGTGTATTGAGGTGCGCTGTTGCCCGCTCGATACTGCGTTAAGTGTATGGGCGCTGGTTAAGCGCACGTTGCGCTGGTTGTTCTGTCTGACTTTGCGGAGCTTTGTGATGAAGATGCGGTTGTTTTTTACTGTAATCGCGGGCGTAGTGATTAGCGGCATGCTGGCCGTGGCTAGGTGCCAAACGACGACAGGCTCGGCGGGTGCTGTAGCAGGCTCTGGCAAGGGCATGCGCCACAAAATGGCCATGAGCCATCCGGCGCCCAAAAACTTCTTTCTGCATCCGGGCGATCGCGTTTGCTTTTATGGTGACAGCATCACCGAGCAGCGGATGTATACAACCTTTACGGAAGGCTACATTACAACGCGCTATCCAAACCTGAAGGTTGAATTTGTAAATGCCGGCGTGGGTGGCGACCGTGTTACCGGCGGCTGGGCCGGGCCGATAGACCTGCGGCTTAAGCGCAACGTGTTTCCGTTTAAACCAACGGTTGTCACCATTATGCTCGGGATGAACGATGCAGACTACAGGCCCTACAATCAAGCCATTTTTAATACGTATGCCAAAGGGTACGAGCATATTATTCAGTCGCTGCAAGCGCATCTGCCCGGGGTGCGAATTGTGCTGATTCAACCGTCGGCATATGATGATGTTACAAAAAAGCCCGGCTTTACCGGCGGTTACAATGGTGTGCTGCTCCGCTATTGTGCATTTGTGCGTCAGTTGGCGGCGAAGCACCACTTATTGTGCGTGGACTTTAATAAGCCTTTGGTTGATGTGCTCAAAGCCGCAAATAAAATCAACCCTGCTTTAGCGGGGCAGATCATTCCGGGGCGAGTGCATCCGGCGGCTGCCGGGCAGCTTGTGATGGCGCAGCAGTTGCTTGAAGGTTTCGGCGCCGGGCCGATTGTATCGGCTGTTGGCATCGAAGCCGCCAACAACAGCATTACCCGCATGGTCAATACCAATGTAACCAATCTTAAAGACTCCGGCGGCATCATCTCCTGGACACAAACCGACCGCTCGCTGCCCATGCCGTTGTGGCCGCTGCACAGCAGGACCTTCTGGCAGTTTCCGCCGATTGGCATCGGCAATCTGCCTCTGTATGACCCTGATTACACCAACCAGGCGGTGGCGTTGGCCCTGCACTGTTCGCATTTTTACCCATCGCTCGATGAGCAGACGCTGGCCGTCATGGGGCTTAAGCCGGGGAATTACACGCTGAAAATAGACGGCCAGACCATCGGCACATTTGACGCGGCAGCTTTGGCGGCGGGTATTAATCTGGCCAAGTACAACACGCCGATGTTGCAGCAGGCCAACGGTGCATTTGCCTTGGTGTGGCAACAGGTTCAGCTTGAGTTTGCATTCTGGCGGCGATGCACTTTGCCCAGGAGCAACTACAGCGAACCCTTTGATCCAAGCAACCATACCAGATGGCTGCAGAAAAAACGGCAAATGCCTGTTTCGGCCATGGCGTTGGACGATTCATTGATTCAGCAGGCGTCGTATGCCGCGGGCCATGTATTTTTGGCTCATGCCCGTATGGCTTCGCAGCCGTTGCCGTGCCACTATGAACTTGTGCCGGCTGGTAAATAGGGTATCGTACTTTGCGCTTACTCCGGGCGGCCGGAGCTTGGCAGTTGGCCGCAAGGCTTTCGCAAAGACGTTTACTTATGCTGATGATTCAAAACCCTGTTTTACGCGGGTTTAATCCTGACCCATCATTTCTGCGGGTGGGTGAAGATTATTACCTTGCCACAAGCACGTTTGAATGGTTCCCGGCAGGGCCTATATATCATTCTCGCGATCTGGTGCATTGGCGGCTTCTGGGCCATGCGCTCACTCGGCCATCGCAATTACCACTGCAGGGCGTGTGCGATTCTGCCGGGGTGTGGGCGCCCTCGCTGAGCTTTCATGATGGTTTGTTTTACCTGGTCTACAGCATTGTTCGCACCCGCGTCGGGGTGTATAAAGATGTGCACAATTACCTTGTCACCGCATCCGAAATAAGCGGGCCATGGTCAGACCCCATCTATCTTAATTCCAGCGGGTTTGACCCCGCGCTGTATCATGATGACGATGGCCGATCATGGTTGGTTAACATGCAATGGGATTTTCGCAAAGACCGCCCGCGATTCTCCGGCATTGTGCTGCAGGAATATTCTCTCGGCGATCGCAGGCTTATCGGCCCCATCCGCAATATTCTCAAAAAGCCGCAGCTTATTGAGGGACCTAATCTATATAAGCGCGATGGCTGGTATTACCTGATGCTGGCCGAGGGAGGCACCGGTTGGAATCATGGTATTTCGATGGCTCGTTCGCGCTGCATCACCGGCCCATACGAACTCGACCCGCAGCCTCTGGTGTTGACCTCGCGCAAGAACCCTGCCTTGGCGTTGCAGAAGGCCGGTCATGGTGAACTTGTGCAAACCCCCGCTGGCGAATGGTACCTGGCGCATTTGTGCAGCCGGCCGGTTTATCCCGAGCGGCGTTGCACGCTGGGGCGTGAAACCGCCATTCAGCAATGCATATGGAGCGATGATGGCTGGCTGCGGCTGGCGGCTGGCGGAACGGATCCGCAGGTGCAGGTGTCGGCGCCGGCTGGCGTTAAACCGCACCCTTGGCCAGCAGCGACGCGTCGCGACGATTTTGACGCTCCGACGCTTGATCAGCACTTTTCCACCCTGCGCGTGCCGGTGAACGAGTCGTGGCTTTCGCTTTCGCAGCGGCCGGGGTGGCTGCGGCTGTTGGGGCGCGAGTCGCTCCAGTCGCTCTTTGAGCAAAGTCTTGTCGCACAGCGGGCGCAGGCTTTTAACATCACGGCCGAAACCTGCCTGGAGTTTGAGCCGGAATGTTTCACCCAAATGGCCGGGCTTATCTGCTGGTACGACACGCAAACGCACTTTTATCTGCGCGTTAGCTTTGACGAACAGCTTGGAAAAAACATCGCAATCATCGGCTGCGACAACGGCGTGCAGATTGAGCCGGCGCCACCGCAGGCCATCGGCGATTGGCGCCGCATATTTATGCGTGCCGAGATCGCCGAAGATCAACTGCGCTTCGCGGCGTCGCCCGATGGCAAAAACTGGCAATATATTGGGCCGATGCTTGATGCGAGCAAGCTCTCCGACGACTACGGTACCGGCTTGCACTTCACCGGCTCTTTTGTGGGGCTGTGTTGCCAAGACCTTGGCGGCACGCGCAAGGCCGCGGATTTCGATTATTTTGAACTGCGGCAGAGGTAAGGCTCTGGTCATTTGCCGCAAGTGACACACGGTTTGGTAGCTCGGCCAGAGGCAGTTTCCCTTTGCGGAATAATTTGCTCTTGCTTGCTTGGTTGCTGCTGTTGTGGCGGCATTTGCAGTTGTGCTACGCCTTTCGGCCCATGGCGCGAGTTGCCGTGGCAATGTACGACTGCAAAAAGTGCGAGTTCGGCTGATAGCGGCCATTGCGCCGCACCACGGTGCAACTTGCATACAGTGGCGTAAGCAGGTCTATCGGCCCAACCATGGGATACTGCGCGTAGCTGAAGTATGCCGACATGATGAGCTTGTTGAGGCGCATCGCCTCGTAAGATTCCGGTATGAAATTGTGATCCAGCGGCGCTGTGTTCACAAAGTCGTTCCACTGTTCAAGCTGCACTGGCTTGGCCTTTCAGGCTTTTACATAGGCGGCATTGGTTTGCTGGTGCGGCAGCTTCCATCGGGCGGAAAACTGCCTGTTAAGCGGCTCGTTAATCCATGTGTGAAGCACGGAGTTTTGGCCCCATTCGGTGGCAAGCATTGCTTTGTGGGTTTGGTGCCGGGCAAAGGCCAGCGCGGCTTGCATGTACGACGCCGAGGTTACGTAAGGGTGTAAATCTACTGCCGAAATCAACTCGTTGGCATTGGCCCAGGCAAACATTTCATGAGTACGAGTTGCAGCCCAACGAACCCATGGCTTTACGGACTGCGGATTTTTCTCATACCGGACGACTTCTTCCAGCGTGTTAAACGCCGGTGAAGCAATCGGTAAAGCAGGCTTAACGCTATGCACCTCGCGGGCTACCGCATTGTACCAGGCAAACACCGGCTTGCTTTCGAGAGTTTTACCCTGCCAGTCTATCGGGTAATGATAGGTAATCGGCTCGTTATCGAGAGTTAAATAGTACAGGTGGTCGCCCATAAGCTCGATAAGCTCACGGGTGGTTTTAAGCCAGGCTTTTCCGCGGGCTGAGTCGGGCACCGGCAGGGGCAGTGGTTTGGCCGGCTTCCAGGGTCCCCAGCCAATGGTGAGAGCGACCTTAATGCCCGCCTTATGCAGGGCTTGCACCATTGTAAAGTTCCAGGGCATCGGGCCGTGGCCGGCAATGGCTTTGTGAGCGTTTGCGATATCTCGGGGCAAGTCGTAAATCGAAAAAATAAATCGTGTCGCTTGGGCATGAATCGCATGGGCTTGCTGTGCATTCATGACGCCAAAGCAGCCAAAGAGCATTGGCGGTTGCGGGCTGACCACGGCTCCCGCAGCGTCGCCAAGCCCCATCATGGCAATGCCGCCGGCGGCCGCGGTTTGCAGCAATGCCCGTCGCGACAAAGCGGCGGAAAAAGACTGTTCCATTTTCGCCAAATTTAATTGTGTCGCCGTCGTGTCGCCTTGCGTAGCTGGCTGAATGATCGAATTCATGATGATTGTCTCCATTTTGTCGGCAGCCGGCTTGATGCCGCTCACACCAAACGCTCATGAGCCATGGATATAACGCCTGCGGGCAAAATTTGTTGGGTTCTGATGGCTCTTTTTTCGCGATTAATCCAGGCGGTGTCAATAAAACCCTAACAATTCTATGGCAGTAATTTCAACGATGGAATAGAACCGGTGTGCGATGCTTCAACCTGCCCCGCAGCCAGCGAGAGCCGGTTCGCGGCCCGCAGGGCGCTGGGTTACAGCCACCAGCGGAGTTGCCAGGCCAGGGCCGAGACGATGCGGTGCAGGCGGCCGCGGCGGGCGATGTCGGCTAGGTTTACACGCTGGCTGTGGCGCAGCTCGTAGCGAGCGATGGCGCTCATGGCTTCGGCAAACGGACGCGAACGAATGACCGCGAGAAACTCGAGGTTGGTCCAGAGGCTGCGCGGGTCCATGTTGGAAGAGCCTACGACGGACCACTGGCGGTCAACAATCATGAGTTTGGTGTGCATCATGCGGTTGGTGCGTTCGTAAATGTGGAAGCGGGCACGCAGCAGCTTGCGGTACATGGAATCTGTGGCGTACTGGGCGAGTCGCACATCGGCCTTGGCGGGTACCAGCACGGTAAGGCGCACACCGCGATGCCGGGCGGCCATAAGTTCGCCCATGACGCGGCCAACGGGGATGAAGTAGGCCATCGCGATCACGACGCTGCGCTGGGCGCCCAGAAGAAGGCGGCGATAGACGCGCGGACCGCGGCTGAACTTGAGGCCGGGGCCGCTGTCGAAAAAGTGAATGGATTCATCGGTGGTTTTGAGGCGAACGCGGCGGTATTCGGTGGGGCGCCAGGGCAGAGGAATTCCTTTGGCGTAGTTCCAGGAACGCAGAAAGCTCTGGCTGACTTCCGGCTGCTGCGGGCCGGTGAGGCGCAGGTGCAGATCGCGCCAGCCTACGGTGGGGGCGGCATCTTCAGAGATGCCGATGAAACGAAAATCGCGGCCGTGATCTACAATGTTCATACCGCCGAAGTAGGCGACGGCGTCGTCTATGATGAGGATTTTGCGGTGATCGCGGCGGTTGAGAATGCGCAGGGGCGAAAACTTGCGAACGCCCTCCCACAGGCTGTGGAACTCATGGAGCTTAACGCCGGCGGCCTGCATGGCCTTAAAGAATGCGGGCGGGGTATCTTTGGAGCCAACGGCGTCGTAAAGGAGTCGGACATCGAGGCCCTCGCGGGCGCGGGCGACAAGGGCATCGGCGACGGCCTGGCCGCTGGCATCGTTGGCGAAGATGTAGGTTTCCATCCAGATATTTTGGCGTGCGGAGTGGATGTCGGCGATCATGGCGGCGAAGGTGGCGGCGGCTTCGGTGAAGACGGTAAGTTCGTTGCCGGCCACGGTGACGCGAATGGGCCGGGAAGAGGCCACCTGCCGGTATGTGGTGTCGGGCTGTTGTTGCTGCACGTTCATGAGGGCGTCCTTCGCGAGGCACGGGCAGTGTATGTGCGTTGTGCGGGCAGCCGACGCCGCGGGTTATCGCCGGTTGCGGCTGGCTGGCGACAGCCAATGTTCCCGGTTGCAAGCCGGCGCTTTGCCCGGGTCGCCGCCCGGTCGCCTTTTAGCTGCAGCCTGCGGCGGCAGCCGCGGGTTGAACCGCCGGGCGATGCACGTGTGCCGGCACGAGGCAGATGAATTCAAACGGTTCGCTGCCGGTGTTGGTGAACTGATGCAATTCGTTGGCGGGCACATAGACGACATCTCCGGGCGCGAGGTGTTTTTCACCGGCGGGCGAGAAAGCCGTACCGCTGCCGCGCAGCACGAGCACCTCGTGTTCATAATTATGCTGGTGTCGGGGAGTGTGGCCTCCGGGGGCGACGGTAAACTTTCGCATGGCGAAGTTCGGGCACTCGTCGGCGGGGCCGAGGAGCATTTGCATGTTGACGGCCGCGGCGCCGGGCATGGTGACGGCCTCGGCGGGCACCTTGGCGATGGTTTTGACAATCATGAGGCAGCCTCCGTAAGAGCGGGTTTGCGGTTGAGACATCGTTACTGCGGTTTGCCGCTGGAATAATCATAAACCCAACCGGCGCCGGCGGGCATGTATTCGAGAAGTTCTTTGGGTGAAAAGAAGCGATCAAGCTCCGCCTTGGCGGCTTCAGGTGAGTCGCTGCCGTGAATGAGGTTAAAGCTGCTGGATACTCCGAAGTCGCCGCGAATGGTTCCGGGCTGAGCCTTGAAGCCGAAGGTCGCACCCATCATATCGCGTGAAACGGTGATGGCATTGTTGCCTTCAAGCGCGATGACGACGACGGGGCCGCTGGTCATAAATCGGATGAGGCCGTCGTAAAAGGGTTTGCCTTTGTGCACGGCATAATGCTGATGGGCGAGTTCATGGGTGATGGCCATCATTTTAAGGCCGATGATTTTGAGTCCCTTGTCTTCAAAGCGACTGATGATGCGTCCGATGAGGTTGCGCTGAATGCAGTCGGGTTTGAGAATGATGAGGGTACGGTCCATGGGGTGGCTCCTTTCGCGCGGCAGGCCGCGGTTGTTAAGGGCGCGTGCGTTGCCGCGCCGGGTAAGGGGCCGGTGCAACCGGCCCGTGTGGGCGGATTCTAAACGAATTGTTGGGATTTTGCGCGTTTTTTTGGCGGCCTGTTATACGAGAGCCGTGCCGACGTTGGAGCCTTCGGTAAAACGTCCATTGGGATCGTCGGGGTCGAGAGAAGGCGAGCGTGTTGTGCGGTGATTTTGAATAATGACGAAGATGGCGGGGAGCACAAAGAGCGTGGCGATGGTTGCTCCGGCGAGGCCGCCGATAACGGCGCGGCCGAGCGGGGCGGCCTGCTGGCCTCCTTCGCCGATGCCCAGCGCCATTGGAATCATTCCGGCGATCATGGCGAAGCTGGTCATGAGAATGGGGCGCAAACGGGTGCGGCATCCCTCTGCGGCGGCTTCGGCGGCTTTTAACCCGCCGCCGCGGCTGCGCTCGGCAAAGGTTACAAGCATAATGGCATTGGCCACCGCAATGCCGACCGACATAATAGCACCCATGAAAGATTGAATATTGAGTGTGGTGCCGGTGGCCCAGAGCGTGACGACGACGCCCATGAGCACGAAAGGTATGGTGGAGAGCACGGTCAGCGCAAGCAGCGGGGATTCAAAATTGGCGCACAAAAGGAGGAAGATGGCGAGAATGGCAATCACCAGGCCGCCGGCAAGGCCTAACAGAATGCTGTGCAGGGTTGTAACCTGCCCGGCGACTTCCAGTGTGACGCCGCGCGGCGGTGGGGGCAGGGTGGCAAGCGCGCGGGTTATTTGGCGCGATACGCTGCCGAGGTCTGAACCGGCGATGTTGGCATTGATGGATACGAGCGATTCCATATTTTGCTGGTCAAACTCTTCGACGACGCTTTCCGGGGCAATTTTGGCCACGTTACGGAGCAGCATCTGCGAACCATTCACGGAGCCGATGGGTGTATTTTTAAGGTCGGCGATGTTGGTGATTTTGTGGCCGGGCACCTGAATTTGTACGCGGTAGCCCGCCTGGGTTTTTGGGTCGCTCCAGAAGATGGGGGTGAGGTAACGGCTGGAAGAGGTTGCCTCTACCACCGAACGGGCAATGCGGCGCACGCTGTAGCCGAGAATACCGGCCCGCTGACGGTTGATGTCAACGCCAATGGCGGGGTAATCGAGCGTTTGGGCGAAATGGAGGTCGCGCAGGGCCGGAATGGTGCGCAGAGCGGCCATGACTTTGCGCGCGTAGGTGTAATCGGTAAACAGGTCCAGGCCGGTGATGTGCACATCCACTGGGGTGGGCGAGCCGAAGGCCATGACGCGGCTGACCACATCGCTGGGTTCAAAGGAAAATGCGACGCCCGGAAATTGTTGAGCGAGCAGGGACCTTAGTTTTTCTTTGAGTGTTTCGATGGCGATGTGCGCTTTTTTGCTGATTTGCACCTGCAGAACGGCATCTTCCGGGCCGTGGGTCCAGACGTAAATATTATTAATGGGGTAGCTTGGCGGTTGGAGGCCGACATAGGCGAGCGAGCCGGTGACGTTTGTCGGGCCGACGACGTGTTTGATGGTTTTAACGGTTTTAAGGACGATGGCTTCGGTTTGGTTGATGGACGTACCGGGCGGGGCGGTCAGGTGAATTTGAAATTGGCCGGAGTCAACCTGCGGAAAAATATCCACACCGATACGCGGGCCGATGAGGGCGATGGCTCCGAGCGACACGCCGAGATATACGAGCGCGACAAGCCAGCGCCAAGGCGAGAGTTTGAGGATCAGGCGGCGGTACGATTCGCGCAGGTTGTCGAAGGCTAGAGGGTTGGTCGAGGGTTTGTGCGTGAAGTGGCTCACGCCGATCCAGACGGCAAAAATCGGCACAAAGGTGCTTGCGGCGAGATAAGAGGCAATCATCGAAAACCCCACCGCCAGAGAGAGCGGCACGAACAGGGCCCGGGGGGCGCCCTGCATGAAAAACGAAGGAACAAAGACCGCCAGAATGCAGAGCATGGAGAGCAATGTGGCGAGGTTGACCTCGGCGGCTCCATCGAGCGCGGCCCGCGGGAGCGACTTGCCGCGGGCGAGGTGGGTGTGGATGTTTTCAATGACCACGGTGGCTTCATCCACCAGAATGCCGACGGCAAGCGCGAGGCCGCCAAGCGTCATCATGTTGATGGTTTGACCGAATATCCACAATGCTGCGCAGGCTGAGAGCAAAGCGATGGGGATGGTCAAAACAACTATGAGGGTGCTGCGAAAGTCGCGGAGAAACGCCAGCACCATCACGCCGGTCAGCAAGGCTCCTAAAATGGTCTCGACGGTTACCTCGCCGATGGCGTGGGTAACATAGGGGGATTGATCAAACTGATAACTTACCTTGACATCATCGGGCAGCAGCGATTGAAACTTGGAAAGGTTGGCTCTGATAAGGTTGACCACCGCGAGGGTGGAAGCGTCGGAACGCTTGATGACCGGCACGTAAATGGTGCGGTGACCGTTGACCAGCGCGTAGCCGGTTTGAATGTCGGAACTGTCTTCAACGGTGCCGACATCGCGCAGAAATACAGTGCGGAAATGGCCTTCTTTAAGGGGCACGGCCTCGAGGTCTTGAATATCCTGGACGGTTGCGTTGGTGGGCACCATCTGCAGGCGGCCGCCGATGTTGACAGCGCCGGCGGGGACGACGACGTTGGCATTGTTGATGGCGGTGACCACATCATCGGGCGACATGCCGACGGCGCGGAGCTTTTCGGGGTCAATGTTGATGACGATGGCCCGCTGACTTGCACCAAAGGGTGTGGCGATGGAGAGGCCCTTGAGGTGGGCGAACAGCGGCTCAACGCGCTCGGAGACCAGGTCTTGAAGCTGGCCCAGAGGGCGTCCCGGGCTGCTGAAGACGAGGTCTCCGATGGGGACGCCGCCGGCGTCAAAGCGAATAATGTAGGGCGGCACCGTTCCGGGGGGCATGTAGGACCTGGCGCGTTCGGAATATGAAATGACTTCTGAAATGGCCATGGCCATGTTGGTTTCGGGCCGAAACTTGAGTTTGATGAGTGAAAGCCCCTGGATGGACTTGCTCTCCATACTTTTTACGCCGGTGACATAGCGGAAGTTTTTTTCATAATAGGTGGTCACGAACCGCTGAATTTGCGTAGGGTCGAGGCCGCCATAGGGCTGGGCGACATAAATTTCAGGTTCGCCGAGGTCCGGAAAAATATCGCGCTGCATCTGTTTTATGGCCAGAACGCTCACGAGCAACAACGAGACAATCGCCACCATAATGGCAATGGGTCGCCGCATGGCAAAGTGGACAATGTTCATAGGTTGGCAATCCTCACATATGTTGACGGGTGTTTGTGCAATAGCGCCATCAGGGATGTTTACCCGGCTGCACCGGCGCTGCGGGGGCGACTTTTACTCCGTGCCGCCACGATGTTGGCGCAGATACGTTGATTTGGGTTTCGGTTTGCACCAGATTAGTTACGGCACGGTGGTCCATCATCCCCAGCGATGCCAGCAGCGCAATTTGAGACTGGTTGTAGCGGACGATGGCCTGAGCGTAGTCGCGGCGGGCTTTTGCCAGAGCGGCCTCGGCTACGAGAACGTCAAACTCGGTGTTGGTGCCGGCGCGGAAGTTTTCTTGAATGGTGTGCAGGGCGTAATCGGCGGATTCAAGCTGTTCAGTGACGATTGGAATAAGCTTGGCGTTGGTGATGCTTTCCTGCTGGGCGTCCACCACCTGGGCCTGAACCTGATCCAGCAGTCTTTCGGCCTGTATTCGGGCAATCTGCTCTTTGGCGCCGGCGGTGTGGATGTCGCCAAAGGTTGAAAGCCCAAGAGTCCATCCGCCGCCCAGACTGCCTTGTTGGAAGCCTCGATAATGGTAGTTGCTGAAATCTGAGCCGTTGCTGGGGACGCCCGCGTTGGAGGTGGTGGCCCCGACGGCGTACCCCGCCGCGAGGGTGGGGCCAAGGTCGCCCCAGCCTACGGCACCCTTATCGGCGGCGGCGGCCCGCAGCAGGTCGCGCAGGCTTTGCAGGTCGGGCCTGTTTTTGATGGCCAGCACAATCATCTGGCGGGCCGTGAGGCGGTCGCTAATAAGCCGGTGCACGAAAATATGGCGTGCCCGCGGCACCAGGGTTAAGGTTGGGTCGAGTCGCAAGGTTAAAGATAAGTCAACCGAGGCGCGATAAAAAGCGTTGAGGGCCAGCAGCAGATCGCGCTGCGAACTGGCGTATGCGGCCCGGGCGCTGGCAACGTCGGCGGCAATGGCTGCGCCGGCCTTGAACCGCAGTTGGGCAATGCGCAGTAGTTCCTGTTGCTCAAGGGTGGATTCGTGCGCGGCGGCAACGTCGGCTTGTCGCAGCACGAGCTGGTAATATTGAATGGCTCCGGTGGTAAGCGTTTGCATCAAAACCGACCGCTGTTGCTGCCGTGCGGCCGAAAATCTCTCGCGCGATGCGACAATATTGAAGATCGTTCGTCCGGGGTTAATAACCCATTGAATGGCGGCTGCAGGGGTAAGGGCGCGAAAATCGGCGGTGACGATATTGCCCGCAGTTGAGCGAGCGGCCCCGTTGTTGTACAAAAATATGGCCGTTGGGGCCAGCACCGGAAACGCCCCGCCCACCGCGCTGGCGAATCGCCCGCGCTCCACCTCGACTTGCTGGCGTGCCTGCTGAATATCAAGATTGCTCAGGCGAGCCAGATGCACCACGGAGGAAAGATCAATGGCCACGAGTTGCCGATACATCGCGCTGACCAACTCGGGGTGCAGGTTTACCGCCGCCGCTTTAGGCTGTCCTTGCGGGGCAACCGCTGAGTAAGGGGTGTGCGGGGTTTTGTCGGTGCTGCAGGCGGTT
This sequence comes from Phycisphaerae bacterium, assembly GCA_049965775.1. GTDB lineage: Bacteria > Planctomycetota > Phycisphaerae > WQYP01 > WQYP01 > JABEVB01. Next base: position 12,794 of record JBMFVX010000027.1, on the reverse strand, counting down.
GTCCAGCCGAGCAAAGCGAGAGCCATTGCAGCGCCCAGCGTCTGCCACAGCAGGGGAGTTTTCAAACATTTCATAGCGTTTAGTATCCATCATTCAAGTGGGTCGGCAACAAGCGGCGCGGCCGGGCGTCAAGCGCCCTGCGAGCCTGGGGCTTTTGCCAGGGATGGTGGTCCGGTGTGGCGCACAATGTCTACCACGTCGCCGGTTTGCAGAATGGCTTGTCCCTGCACCACGACACGATCGCCGCTGGCAAGGCCTTTGTTTATAACAGCATTGACGCCATCGTTATAACCTACCGCGACGGGTACCTTGATGGCCCGGCGGTTGCGCACGAGGTATACATAAGCGTTGCTGCCCTCGGTTATGATAGACGCAGTGGGCACAAGCACCTGCGTTGTTCGTGGCTCAAAAATATTGACGGCGGCGTACATCCCCGACGTAAAAAGCCGCTTCGCATTCACCAGGTCTATCTCGGCGGTCATGGTGCGGGTGGTCGGGGAGAGAGCGGCGGCCATGCGAGTTACTTTGCCGGCGATTGCGTTATCAGGATTGTCGTAGGGCGTTACCTTGACCCGGGTGCCGACTTTAACAAAGGGGACGTCGGATTCGGGTATTTCGGCAAAGACGCGAACAACGCCGTCGCTGGCGAGGGTCAGGAGCTTGGTGCCATTTTTGCCGGCTGCGGATTGCACAAAATCACCGGGATCCACCGAGCGGGAGATAATGGTGCCGTCAAAAGGCGCGACAATGCGATCGTAAGAAAGCATCGCCTTGACCTGGCCGATTTTAGCGATGCTCACCCGCCAGTTTGCCTCGGCGAGCTTTTCGTCGGCGATGGCGCGGTTAACGCCCGCCTGCGCGGCCGCCACTGTTGCGGCGGCCGCCGCCTGGTCGGCGATGGCCGATTGATACTGTTTAGATGCTTCGTCAAAGGACTGGTCGCTGATGGCTTTTCCGGCAAACAACTCCTTGGACCGCTTATACATGGATTGCTGAAGGTTTAAAGCTGCCTGGGTGCTGGCGAGTTGGCTTTGTGCGACCTGCAGCTTCTTTCGCGATTGCTCAACGGACGCCTCCGCTTCAACCACGGCGGCCTGGGCGGCTTGCGCCTTGGCCTGAGATTCGACATATTGCTGCTGAAGTTCGGGTTCGGAGATGACAGCCAGCAGTTGCCCAGCCTTGACTCTATCGCCGATGTCTACCAGCACGCTATCCACATAGCCCGATGCTTTGGTGTACAACCGGGCCATATAGAACGCCCGTACGGTAGCCGGGAGCGATAGAACACGTCCAAAAGGGGCCGACGCGACGGCAATGGTTTTAACATAATGGATGCGCGGCCCGGTGGTCACCGTGTGGGTGTTTTGGTTGTGGCGTTCTGCCACTACCAGGCCGCCCGCGACCGATACCACACCCAAAACAACCGCAATCAGCACGAACCAGCGCCGGACAGCGCTTTGCCGAGTCGCAACCATACGATGCAATCCCCATGGTTTCCAGAGCGCGGGGGCTAAATATAACCCAACCGCTCCCACTCCGGCGAATCAGTACACTCCGTGCAGCTGCTGGCGATACATCGCGGCAGCCGTTGCACCCAATGCTATACGCATAAACCCACCTGCGGGTTGCTGCGCATTTTGTCGCCAACGCGACTCGGTCGTCTGCCTACATAATGTGCAGACCTATGCCCACATATTATAATAGCAAAGATGATACCAAGAGAACAGTGCTGCGCAATTTTAAAAAACGCATCATTAAGATCGCCATATTATTCATATAAATGAAGAATAAGTTGCTTGAAGTTCTCTCTATGGCTGCAAATTGTGATGTCGGTCCTGAAGCGGGCTGATTGGGACCGGCGGCTGTGGCTTGGGTAACAAGATAGTGCTGTATTAGCCCCCACCTCATGTTCCGCCATGGCCTTGACGTCGGTCTGAGTACCTCGTGAAAAGCCTGTTTGGGTTCGACGTTGCCCGGACAGTTTGACTGGAGATGGGCCGTTCCATACTCAACCGATGTGTTTGGACGCCATGCCAGCGGGATGTACAAGATCAGACCTCCGCATAAATATTCGACAAACCTAGATATATACACTGCCCTCGACAAGAATTCGAAGAAAAACAAAGTAAACCTCGCCCCGGCCAGCTGTGGCGCCATTGGGGTGCACAGGCGTCACCGCATCAGCACGCTAAATACGTCAACAATAAACACCTACACTTTTTAACTTATTTACGTTATGCGGGAGGCCTTTTTGGCGGCGAATTGGGTTATTGAGTCTGTAACAATGCCTTAGCGCCATCTTAGCGCTCATGCAGATAATTCGGCGGTGTTTGAGGACCGAGTGGTTCGGTTCGCCGGGAATGTTTTCCGGCAATAGAAGGCCCTTTTTATAAGGAGTAGGACTATGGGGCAACAACACTCAATAGCCTTGGGGGTAAAGTCCCGCATGGCGTTGGCGGCGATGCTTGCCGGGGCGATGGTCTCGGGCGTAAGCCTTGCCGGCACACCCGATGCGGCGACTGCAACCGCAACGGCGAGCCAGCAGGTGAACGTGGCTCAACTGCAGCAGGAAATCGAGTCGCTTAAAGGCCAGGTGGCACAGCTAAAGGCCAAGAGCGACAGCAATTGGCTCACGCAGGAACGCACCCAGCAGATCACGCAGATTGTCAACAGCGTGCTGAAAGATTCCAAAACGCGTTCGCAGTACCTGGACAACCAGCTGCAGGCCGGCTACGACGGCGGCTTTTTCATCCGGACGGCCGACAAGAACTTCCAGTTCAAGTTTAATGGTTACTTCCAGTACCGTTATGACTACGGCGCATACGAGGCGCGGGATCCATCGGCTTATCCGGCGAAAACATCATTTGAGCCGGGAGCGCCATCTACGGCTGATGCCAATGGCTTTGGTTTCCGGTACGCGCGGCTGATTTTTTCGGGCAACGCATTTACGCCCCGGTTGACGTACTTTATTCAGTCCGACTTTGCCGGCTCTAACTCCAACTCCGGAAACTTTCAGACGAAAGACTTATGGGTGGCGTATAAATTCGCCCCGTGGCTGCAGGTGAAGGCGGGTAACTATCTTGAGCCGTTTACCCATGTGGAATACATTTCGTCGGGTTTGGAGTTTGTGGACTTCAATTCGGTGGAATGGCCCTTCGACCCGGTGCGTGCCATGGGCGCGAGCGTTTATGGTGAGCCGATTAAAAATACATTGACCTATGAGGCCATGATCAACAACGGTGCCAACACCAATGACAATGGCATCGCCAGCCAGTTTGGCGGAGCCAATGGATTGGATAACCGCTTCGGCTTTGCGGCACGGGTGCAGTTGTCCAACGGCCACATGAACGATTTCTCAACCGAACCGGACATTAACGATACCCAACACCTGGCCTGGATGCTCGGTCTGGCGTTCTCTTATGACAGCCAGAACTCGACCAAAGGCAATCTACCCAATGCGCAGGCGTCAGATGTGATTGAGGGGCTTTCCTCGATTTCATCGCCGGGGTTCATCAGTCCGCAGGCGCTTAACGGCAACATCTACCGCGCAACGGCTGATTACCAGTTGCATTACCGCGGCTTTTCGTTGAGCCCGGTTGTGTTTTATCAGCAGATTAACGACAACGGCCTGCCGACGAGCGGCAACACCGAGTCGTTGTCGAGCTATTACGGCCACAGCACCTTCGGGCAGTTGGCGTACTACGTTCAGGGCGGCTATTTTGTCATTCCGCACAAGCTTGAGCTTGCGGCCAGCTTCGGCCAGTTCTTCAACCTCTCGCAGGGGCAGAACAATCGCATGGATGCCTACGAAGCCGGCGTGAACTACTACATCTTCGGCGACAATGTGAAACTGCAGGCGGATGAAATTTATATTCCGCGGGCGGCATTCACCAACCAATTCTCCGAAACACTGATCAATACGCAGAATTACGTCACCGAAGTGCAGTTGCAGGTCAAGTTCTAACCGCCGGGATGGTGTGACGATTTTACTGTGTTAATAGCTCCTATGGGGGCGCTTCGGCTCGTGCGAGGCGCCCCTTTTTATTTTTGCCCTGTTGGCTTCTCATAAAGATCGGGCAGTGCGCTCGCATCAGATGATAGACGGCAGCGTAAACGTTAAGCCCGTGGGGCTGTGCTGCACCTTAACGCCGTAGATGGGTTCCAATACTTGTGGTGTGAGCACTTGTGATGGCGTTCCGAGGGCCATTAGCTTGCCGTGATCGAGTACCGCGATCTGCTGGGCACGGCTGCCGGCGAGGCGCAGGTCGTGCGTTACCAGCACAATGGCACTGCCGCTGTTGGCAAGCGATTGCAGGAGGTGTGATAGCTGCAGTTCGTGCCGCAGGTCCAGTGCGTTCATGGGTTCGTCGAGCAGCATAATGGGCGATTGCTGCGCCAGGGCACGGGCCAGGCAGGTGCGCTGCTGCTCTCCACCGGAAAGCTCGCGGAATCGCCTGTGGGCCAGATGGGTGATATCGCAAGCGGCCAGCGCATTGCCCACGGCGTCCGCGTCGTCCGGGCCGGGCAGCCCCAGAAGGCCTGACGCTCCGATGCTGCCACGGTGGGGCCAACGGCCCATATGCACCACGGCTTCAACGGTAAAGCCGAAGGCTACGGTGGGCCGCTGGGGTACATAGGTGATGGCACGGGCAATGGCATCCGGCGGGTATGCGGCAAGAGGTTTGTCTGCAAGGTATACGGTTCCGGCGGTGGGTTTAAGCGAGCCCAGCAGCACCCCCAGCAGGGTGGATTTGCCCGAGCCGTTAGGGCCGACAATAGCCAGAATTTCTCCTGCGCGCGGCGCGATCGAAATATTGCTGAGCACGGGGGCCGCGGCATAGGCAAAGTTTACGTTCTCGGCCCGCAGGGTTGGGGCGCTGGCGGCGGGTTGCGGGGCGGACGCTTTTGTGTTTGGTGTTTGCATGCGCTATTCCCAACTTGGCCGACGCGAGAGCAGGTATAGGAAGAATGGCCCGCCGCAAAGAGCTGTTACCACACCCACGGGAAGTTGGCCGTTAAACCACCCGCCGGTACATCGCACCAGCGTATCGGCGAGCATAAGGAAAGTCGCCCCTGCGAGCGGGCTGGTAACCAGCAGTTGCCGATGGTCGGGGCCGAAGAGCGACCTGCAGATGTGCGGGCAAATAAGGCCGACAAAGCCAATGGGGCCGGCGATGGCGATGGCGGCGGCCGTCAACAGGCTCGCGGCGATAAACCACAGGGTTCTCATGCGGTTAAGCCGCAGACCCAGGCTGTGGGCTTCAGTATCTGACAGACTCGCAACGTTAAGTGCGCCCGCAGTGGCCAGGGCCATGCACCATGCCGCAAGCGTAACCGCCAGGGCAATATAAATGGAAACGGCCGGCGTGCCTTCGCTGATGTAGCCAAACAGGTAGCTGACGATATCCGCACGTGCGCCGTAAGGGACGAGATTGTTAAGCAGCATAATGGCCGCACCACCCATGGTGCTGATTACGACGCCGCCGAGCAGCAGCGTAAGCGGGTCGAGTGCCCCGGCCCGGCGGGCTAAAAAATAGACGATACCGCAGGCCGCCAGTGCGCCGGTGAGCGCCGGCAGGCTTGTGCCGTAGGTTGAAATCGCCAGAAGCCAGGGCGTTAATGCGGCCATACCGGCAACTTGCTCGGTCAGGACAATCCAGCCCATGACGCCGACGGCAGCACCGCTGGCGAGGCCCAGAATGTAGGGGTCGGCGAGCGGATTTTTAAGCAAGCCCTGCAGCAGCACGCCTGCGGCGGCTAGTGCGGCGCCGGCGATGGCCGCCGCGCCTACGCGCGTCAGCCGCAGTGTCATAATGGCGTGGCTTGCCGGGCCAAAGGCAATCTCGCGCGTGCCCGGCTTGCCGGGGCCAAGGCAAATGCACAGCAGCAGCACCAGCAATACAATGGCGCTGCCGCCGACACCGTAAGCGGCAAGGCGGCCTTTGGTAACCGCAGGATGAGAACTCATGGTGCGCCTCCAGCCGTCGGCGACGGGTAAAACAACTTATGCAGGCACCGTGCAGTAGAGCCTACGGCCAAGGTGGGAAGATCATATTTCATGTTGGTAAGGAGATAAATACGGCCAGTTTTGGCCGCGGGTATGGGAAGCGAAAAAAAGCTTGCAAGTCGTGGGTCGCCTGCCCCCTGGCTGGCGAGCGAGCCGGGGGCGTCAATAACCAGCACCTGCGGTTTTAGCTGCACCAGGGTTTCGCGATTAAGAGTTGGATAGCCGCTGCCGAGCCTGGCACCGATGTTAATTCCGCCCGCGGCGCGTATGAGCTGATCTTGAAAGTTATGTGCGCCGACGGCCAGCATAGGCTCGCGGCTGATGAGATAAACCACGCGCAGCGATTTGGCTGGCCGCTGTGCGGAAAGCTGCGAGAGTTGCCGCTGCATGCGGGCAATGGCGGCGGCGGCCTGGGTTTGCCGGCCGGTTATGCGGCCAAGCAAGCGACTCTCGCGGGCGATATCCGCAAGAGATGAAAGCGATACGTTGAGCAGTTGCGCATGATGGGCCGCAGCAAAGCTGCTTAGCGCCGGCGGCACGCGCAATGGGGCCATTTGAATGATGATGACCGTGGGTTTAAGCGCGGTGAGCGTTTCATAATCTATATGTTCGTAGTCGCCAATCACCGGCAGGTGCTGGAGCGACTTGGGTAAAAGCGGCGCGTCAAAGGTGGATACGCCTTTAAGGTCGTTAGCGGCTCCAATTTGCAGCAGTATCTGCGTGACCGCCGGCACGGTGCATACGATGCGCGGCGCCGCGGGCGATTGCCCGGCGAGATCCCGATCCGCCGTGGCCGCCGGCGCACGAGACGCCTGTGATTTGCCGCTGCGTCGGCAGCCTGCAAGCGGGATAAGCAGCAATGCCCCAAAGGCAAGTACCATGACAGCCCGCAGCAACGCCCGGCGCGGTTGGGCCGGCCTGGGGGGCAGGCAGGTGGAACGCAGCGACGTTGGGGCTGCAGGCGACCGGGCATGTTGCGGTACAATGCGCATGGCCAGAATGCTACGGTTGACGGCAGTAAATCTCAAACCTGCGGTAGAACGTTCTGGCGGTTTTTGGCGCAGTACAGAAAGGTTTTACGACGTGGAAAGCCAACCGCACCATCCTGAAACCCCATCACCAGCCCGTTCGGCCAGGGTGGGTTGTCCGCGGCTAAGGCTGACGCGCAGCTTGCGTTTGCCGGGCGGTCCGCGGGTGGATGGCATATTCAAAAAGGGACGTCGCCGCACACATCACCCGCTGATGGCCTGTGCGGTGCGGCGCGACGACGCCGGCTCGATGCGATTGGCCATTTCCATCGGTAAAAAGAGCGGCAATGCGGTTAAACGCAATGCCATTCGTCGGAGAATACGCGAGGCGTACCGGCTTTGGCAGCAGGAATGGCCGCCGGGCTGGGATGTGCTGCTGGTGGTGCGGCCGCACAAATGCTTAACTGTGCAGGAGTATTATCAGCGGCTGCAGTCGCTGTTGCGGTAGCGGGCGGGCCATGCGGGCGGTACCGCGGTGATCGCCCAGACTTGCGCTGCTTATGGCAGTTGCGACCGTCCCGGCGCAGCCCACAGCAGGCTCACTCCTGTAACGCAGGCATCTTGCCTGCCCAGTCGCCGCCCTGCGTGAAGGCTTACGTAATTCTTGGGCGGGGTATTTTGCCTGCGACGAACGTGTGGGGTCGCCATCGGTGATTGGCCCGCGTTTTATATGTTGGAGTCAGCTATGTTTCGTCGAGCATTTACGCGACTGCTTCTGGGGGGTATTCGGGTGTATCAATACACGCTTTCAGGTTTGCTGGGGCGGCACTGCCGCTATTACCCCACATGCAGCAACTATGGTCTTGAAGCCATTGCAAAGCACGGGCCGGTACATGGCTCATGGCTTACGATTAAGCGCATCTGCCGCTGCCACCCGTTTCATCCGGGCGGGCTGGACCCTGTGCCGCCGGTAAAAGATTCGCAGGCTGTGCGGCGCTAAACTCGGTTTGGATGCCGAACCGCGTAAAGGCAGTCGGCACCGCTTGTCGATCCTGCAAAATTAAACCAAGGCATGATGGGCGGGAACATCATGCCTTGGATAAGGCCCTCTCTGCGTGCGACAGTCTCGGCGTTTGCCCCGCCGAACCGGCAATGCTGGGCGACGCACTGCCTACCACGCCATGTGAATCAAGCCGATGCGCCGGCTGGCACTGGCAAGCGTTCACGCGAGCTTGGCTCAATGTTGGGGGTCCAGCCTGACTCCCGGCCGGCTTCCTCCAGCGACTTACCTGCGGGTTCTTTAATGCAAACTGCGGTAAGCACCAGCCCCACCACAGACATACCCGCCGAGAGCAGCATGCCGCCGCCAAAACCCATCTTGGCCAGGATGCCGTTGAGGAAAAGTACGCCCAAAAACGCGCCGATTTTGGCGACGCCGGCCGAAATTCCGTGGCCGGTGGTCCGCAGATTTACGGGGTAAAGTTCGGCCGCAAGCACAAAGGTTGTGACGTTGGGGCCAAACTCCGCGAAGAAATAACTCAGGCCAAAAATAGTGATAAATGCCGCCGCGTTCTGCGAAAGCGCTGGTACAAGACCCAGCACCAAAAACATAAGGCCCATGAGTGCGAAGCCTGCCATTTGTATGGTTTTGCGCCCCAGTTTATCGCTGAGCATAAAAGCCAGCACATAGCCCGGCACAGCAAAGATTCCGAAGATCAGCACATTCCATGCCACGGACGTGATGAGGCTGGCGTGAGGTGCCACTGAGTTGATGATGGTTGGCATGCCGATGGTGTTGCCGTAGTAGGCATAGTCAAACACAAACCAGCAGCCGGCGGTGCCCAGAATGGTCAGAGCATACTTTGTCAGCGGCTCTCGCACCACGCCTGTGGCTCGCTCGGTGCCGGCCTGCGCGGTCCCGTCGCTGTAGGTTGCCAGCGACTGAGCAGCTTCGGCGCTGCGCCCCATGGCCCGCGCCTGCCACCGTGGTGATTCCGGCATGGTGCGACGCAGCAGAATCACGCCCATTGCGGGCAGCGCCCCCAACCCGAGGGCTATACGCCAGGTAAGATCGTGGCTTACCCCGGCGGCCAGCATGGTTAAAATAACAATCGGTCCGGCCAGAAAGCCAAGCGCCTGGCATGAAAACACCATGCCCACCATTTTGCCGCGCGACTCGCGGTTGGCATATTCGCTCATGAGTACAGCCGAAAGCGGGTAGTCGCCCCCAATGCCAAAACCCATGATGGTGCGCCAAACAATCATCGCGAGAGGCCCGCCTGCGAATGCGCTGCCAATGGCTCCGATTGTCATGAGAATTGCCTCGATGCCGTAAACACTCTTCCGCCCGATTTTGTCGGCAATGGTTCCGAAGGCGATGGCGCCCACAAACGTTGCGGCAAGCGAAACCGATCCTACCAAGCCCATGGTCCACGCAAAGCCGGCTTTGGTGCCGCCGTCGGCCATGAAGCCTTTCATCCATTCCGGGCCGGCCAGCGCGAGGGCCGTGCCGATAACGGTCAGATCAAAGGCCGAGGTAAAAAACCCCATCCCAGCGGTAATGATTGCCCGGAGATGAAAGCCGCTGAACTTAACTTCATTAAGCGCCTCCGAAACCTCTTGGGCATGAAGTTGGTTGTTAACTGCCGCCATGAACATTACTCCTTAAAAAATGCTGTGCTGCGCATTGTTCTGTCGATAGAACGATGCGCCCCGCCAGCGAAGCTGCTCAATACCATATGGAACACAGGTTTGGATTCAGCTAAATTCCTGTTAGCGTTGGGTTAACAGAAATATCTTCATCCGCCGGGCCGGCCGGCCTATGAGGGTTGCGGGTGTAGGAGCCTGGACGTAAATTGGCCAACGGGCGTGCGAGCGTTTCCGATGGCTGCATTTTTGGATTGTATATGGGTATCGTTGCTACGCACTGCATCTGGGGTGCTTATGGGTTTTGGCTGCCAAACGGTCCGCGTGGCAGCGGTTCGAGTTATGTTGGCTCGAAAGCCATTTGGTAGGCCGGCGGCGACGCGACCTTCGTTGCAACCAGCCGGTCACTGGCGGGCAGGCCGCATGACCGAAGTTTGCGCCTCGCGAGAATGGTGGCATTGCAAAAGCCGCCGATGCGTTTTAACGCGACCCAGATTACAGCGATCGCCGACGGGTTTGTGGCCGCGGTTGCCATCGGCAAATACCGGTTGCATGCCTGTGCGCTGATGCCCGACCATGTGCATGTCATTCTTGGCCATGATCCAGACTCATGTTCTAAAGTCGTAGCCCATCTTAAAAGCTTTGCGATCAAGGAACTCAACCGACTACAGCTCAACCCATACGCAGCACTGCCCGGTCGGGACGGACAGCGCGTATGGGCAGACCGCTTTCGGCATGTCTTTTTGACGGCGGAGGATATGCCTCGCTGCATTGAGTATGTGCGTAATAATCCGATTAAGGCCGGGCTTCCAGCCCAGGAATAGCCGTTTGTTTATCCTTGGCGGTTGTAGCAAATACATCTACAAATATTACGCCGGCCACCCTGGTGGCCGCGAATTTCGGCGGTTGCGCCTGCGAGTCCCTGCCGCGGGACCGTGGGAGAAAGCGGCCACCAAGGTGGCCGGCTTATTGTGGCCTTTTACCGCAGTCTTACCGATACCCGGCCGGCTTGGGTTGCCGGGGCCGGTTCGTGGGGTATGGTCTGCTCGGCGATGGCGGCGCGTACGCTGGCGGCTATGCCGGTGGGGTCTATGCCGATTTCTTTAAGCTGCTCGCTGCGGTTGGAATGTCGAATAAAGCGGTCGGGTATGCCCAGGCGGGTTACCAAACGCGCATCGAGTCGCCGCTGCTGGGCAAACTCAATAACGGCCGTTCCAAAACCATTGATAATGGAATGGTCTTCGACGGTAATAATCGGCTTCCCGGTCGCAAAGACGGCTTCCAGCATTTCGCTGTCAAGCGGTTTGCAGAAGCGGGCATCAACGACACCCACGCTAAGGCCCTCATTTTCGAGCAGTTGGGCGGCCTGCATGGCCTGCCACGCCACGGAGCCATACGCAATGATGGTAGCATCATCGCCGCCCTTGAGCGTACGCGATTTGCCCCCCTCGCGGGTAATAACCCACGGAACATCCGGCCCTAGCGGTTGCGGCGGGCAGTTATCGCGCGGGTAGCGAATTTCGTTGGGATGATCGAGCGTGGTGGCAAAGTTGAGGCTTGCCACAAGGTCGCGTTCATCGGATGGCGCCATCAGCACCATGCCGGGCTGGCTCTTAAGAAATGCCAGATCGCAGAAGCCATGATGCACCGCGCCGTCGTCACCTACCAGGCCGGCGCGGTCAACGCAAAACGTCACCGGCAGGCCCTGCAGGCACACTTCCTGAAATATCTGGTCAAAGGCCCGCTGCAAAAAGGTGCTGTAAACAGCCACCACCGGGCGGAGGCCGGCTTTGGTCATGCCGGCGGCCATTGCCGTGGCGTGACTTTCGCAGATGCCCGTGTCGAAGTAGCGCGTTGGAAACGCCGGCTTCAACTTGATCATGCCCGTGCCGTCGGGCATGGCGGCGGTGATGCCAACAACTTTATCGTTGGATTTTGCGAGATTGACCATGGCGTCGGCAAAGGCGCTGGTCCACGAGCGGCCGCTGCCCTGGTTAATAACCACGCGGCAGCCTTCAACCCTGAAGGGCTTCGGGCTGTGGAAGGTGGTGGGGTCTTCGCAGGCCCATTCATAACCTTTGCCCTTGATGGTTTTAATGTGCAGCACCGCCGGGGCATTGAGGTGCTTAAGCTCGTTAAGTTTTTCGATAAGGTGGGGCAGGTCGTGGCCGTCGGCAGGGCCGAAGTACTTAAGGCCGAGGTCTTCAAAAATATGGCCGGGGGCAATGGTATTTTTAATGCCCTGTTTGATGTGAGAACCCACATCCGAAATTCGCTGGCCGTAGGGAATATGATCGAGCAGTTCCTGCACGCGCTTTTTAACTTCATCGTAGGTGTGCGTTACGCGTAAATGTTCGAGATAGCCGGCAAAAGCGCCCTGCGGCTCGCTGATGCTCATGGAGTTATCGTTGAGAATCACCAGCATTTGCCGCTTAAGCGTGCCGGCGTTGTTAAGGCCTTCAAAGGCCAGCCCGTTGACAATAGACGCGTCCCCGATGAGGGCGACAATTCGCGTATCGCGGTTAAGGAGGCTATCCGCCCGCGCCATACCGACGGCGGTGCTGATGGCGGTGCCGGCATGTCCTACGGCAAACAGGTCGTAAGGGCCTTCGGATGGGTCAGGAAAGCCGCAAACGCCACCGGCTTTACGCAGTGAGGCAAAGTTTTTGTAGCGTCCGGTAACAAGTTTATGCGGGTAACACTGGTGGCCGACATCCCACAGGAGACGGTCTTTGGGCAGGTCAAAAACATAATGCAGGGCCAAAATTATCTCAACGGTACCCAGGTTGGGCGCCAGGTGGCCGCCATTGGAGCCAACGGTGGTCATAATGGTTTCGCGGATTTCTTGAGCGAGCACATGAAGTTGTTCGAGCGAAAGACGTTTAACGTCGGCTGGTGATTGAATCGTTTCGAGTAATTTGGTCATGAATCCGTTCTCAAAAAACCTAAATATCGCTGCCGATGATATTGGATGGCGTAATGTATTGTCGAGCGCCTCCCGGGCCGACGGCCCTGCCAATATAGTCCCGCACCATTAGTGTACGCTTTAGCGGGCCTTATGCAAGGCAAAAGTGGGCGGCTAAACAAGCTCTTGGGGCCTGTCCAAGTAATCGCCGGGTTGCGATCCCGGCGCGCGCCGGGAATTTTTGGCACTCCTCAAGTAGCGGTGACGA
>JBMFVX010000026.1:0-28628 GCA_049965775.1 Phycisphaerae bacterium | reverse complement strand
CTATCATCGTGATACTTACACAACTACATGTAAGTGCTTATGGCAAAAGAACTTACGGCACTAAGTTAATGGCATTCCGGCCAGGGGGCAATGACGGCCTGTATAATAGGAACTCGACAGGTCATAGTACACCTGGGCGTTATCTTGGAGGTGACGTTGGGCCAGGCGTTGTTCGATAGCAGGCTGACGTTCCTGCAGCCATTGTAAGGCGGCGTAAAGCTCATCTTCGGTGGCATCCTGTACGCCCAGTTCGGCGGCAAGTGTATTGTGGGGCCATTGGGCCACGGTAGCCAGCTTGGAGGCTGGAAACAGTACTCTTGCCAAGATCATAGCCATAACCAGGCTGCGTTGGCGTGAGTGTTTGGCGGCGATGAGGCGTTCAAGCCCCAGACGTTGTGCCATACGTAAGGCCGCCTGTACATGGCCATGTGGGGTAGAGCGGGTGATATAAAAGCGTTGTGCATCACCGAAGTCAGCGGGTGTATCGCTGCTGAGCACCTTTCGCATGGCCTCGATCTGTGCAGGGGATAGCTCGGAGAGGTTGGCGAGGGTCTCTTTACGCACTTTATTACCCACGCGTACGGATTTACGCAGGAGCACGGCGGGCGGGAAATTACGGTTGGGGACCACGTCAATGTACATGAGCACGTTATAACATGATTAAAACATCATGTCAAGCACAACATACAACAATTACATGGGTACACTTTGCCGGCCAAAATCAGCCGCAAACGTGACGTAACGCTGGATTTAACAAGAGGTTACAGCGCCGAGAGGTGTGCCAGAGATGGTGGAACTTTGGTTTAAAGGCATTATTGGGCAACCAGATGCGCTAGCCGAGTTACAAGTTGGGAATTAATATTGTGCCGCCCGGCATCACGTACAGACTTAACCGCATTGCAAATGCCGCGAGCTTTGGTAGATCCATGCACTTTCACAAACATAGCTCGCACCCCCAGCAGCATCGCACCACCATATTCTTCATGGTCGTATTGACACTCGATGGCCCGCAGCACGCCGCTTAATTCGGCCAAAAGTTCCGGCTTGGCCGCTTTGGCCTGCTTTTTTATGATTTGCATGAACGAAGTACCCAAGCCCTCGATCACCTTCAGCACCACGTTACCCGTAAAACCATCGGTGATTAACACATCGCATGGCTTATTAAACATGTCACGAGCTTCTACAAAACCGACAAAATTAAGACCCGGCTCCTGCTGCATAAGCTCGCGCGCATCTTTTACCAGGGTGGTGCCTTTTTCCGGCTCGGCCCCAATATTCAAGAGGCCTACCCGCGGCGACACCACATGGCCGAGAACCTGACTGTAAACCGACGCCGCAACGGCATATTGCAGCAGGTGCTGTGGCTTGGGCTGCACATTGGCCCCGGCATCACACAGCATAAATGGGCCATGCACAGTAGGTATGTGCACCGCAATACCGGGGCGATCTACCCCAGGGAGCGCCTTGAGCATGAGCACGCCCGCAGCCACCAGCGCTCCGGTATTGCCGGCCGAAATAATCGCATCAGCTCCGCCGGCCGCTGCAAGTTTCACCATCTTGACGATCGAGCTTTTTCGCTTGTGGCGTACCGCTTCCACAGGCGAATCGTCCATCGAAATGACCTCTTCGGCATCATGCAATTTTATCAGAGGGTTATGCACGGCATCGGCACCGAGTTTTTCGCGCAGCAGTGCCTCAGGGCCAACGAGTATTAACTCGTCTCCTAGCTCAAGCGAGGGAAGCGCATCGAGTGCGCCTTGAATGATCTGATCGGGTGCATGATCCCCACCCATGGCATCTATGGCGATGCGCATCGTTCACTCCGCAGCCATGAAATGTTCCCGCGAAACGATCAACCGTTAAGCCTTTTCAGCTTTTACCAGTGAAAGGCGGCGGTTAACGTGCCCGCAGTTGCTGCACGCCCGGTGCGGCAGTTTAGGCTCGCCACATGTGGGGCATTTTGAAAAATTCGCACCCTTGAGCGCATGATGTGCCCGGCGCATGCCCTTACGCGACTTACTGGTTCGTGCAACTGGTAACATAAAAACCCTTTCATGCGCCGGCTTTCGGCCGACTTATACCCGCCCGCGGCTGTACTGCATTGGCAAAACAATCGCTGGTACGAGTGATCTGGCCCTGCAAATCCTTGCCGGAGGAAATTCTCTGCCGTCGGCGAGAGCCGCCACAACCAACAATCCACGGCCACAGTCAGCTTTCGCCCACGAAAACTGCTTAAAAACTAACGCCACCGAAGCAAAAAGTCAAGATTAAGGCTATTGATGGCAACTGCGCACAATTTTACCGCTCCCCACCCCAAGGATCGGCAGACGCCCGCAGAGAGCCATCCCGCTTAGCTATTAACATCTACGCAAGAAGCAAATTCACACTCCACGGGAAACCCACAAAGTTTCATGCTTACTGCCCAGCCCCGCGATCGCCCGCCCACTGCTGGCGGGTAACAATCGGCACATACCCGATGGCCAGGCCTTTTGGCGGCGTGACAATTTGCGCCGGGTCGAGGGAGGCCACCGTACCCTGTGTCGGCGGCGGCAGGTACTGACGATTTTTTGTCCAAAGACGCTGAATCATTTCGGCCCGTATTTGCATTTTATCGCGTTCGGCCTGACTAAGGTCGGCATGGAGCAGCGCGGGCTGATCTTCAAAACGATACCAGTAATACGTAACCACAGAGCCATCGCTCAAATGAGCGTAAAACGGCCCGGCAGCCGGCCCGGGCTTCTTAAAGGCACTGTTCGGGCCATCTGGTGTGGTATAGGGTTTGGGACGCCGCCACTTTTGCGCATAAAAGTTGATGCCCTTAAGTTGGGTTGCATCGGGAACATCAGCCGCATGCACCGCCTGCCATTTGGCTTTTTTATTGACATACAGAAGCTTGTAAAACCTCGGCAACAAAGCTCGGTTGCCATGAGGGCCTATGTGCACCAACTGCCTATTCCAGACAAACCCGTACGACGCCGGATCGGGAAGAAAGGCCTTTGCTAAGTGCTGCCACGGCAGGCTCCCTCGCTGTGACTTTGGGGTACCGCTGGCATAAAGCTTCCAGGTAGACCAAACTACCGGTGGAAAATGTTGCCCAAAGGCCTGCGATACGCGGAGCCTGCCGCTGACCGCTGGCCCACCGTTAAACCAAGCTTTTACGGGGTCCCAGAGAGCTTCGCGACTGTAGCACAGAAGCCGGTTAAGCAGGACCGATCGCCCCTCGCGGTCCGCAGGAAAAGATACCTGTCCAAGACGCGCGTATGTGCCCGAACTTATCCGGCTGATGGCTGCCGGAAGATACTGCGTCTCCATTTGATAAGCCTTATTAGCAAGCGACCAACGCGAGTCGAGCAGCTTACCAACAAGCCGGGGGCGCGTAGCAGCGGAACGGTTCCAGAAATACGGGGTAAAAAAGCAAACCGGCCCCCTGAAGTTTCGGGTATTAAGAAACAAGGTCCAGCAGTGATTGCCCATAGGGACATTTTTGCCGTCGGTTGTGGCCTGTGGATCAGTAAGCGGCAACGGGAGATAGCCATACCCGAACAGTTGACCGTTGGTGCCCGGCTTCAAGGTCAGTCCATCTGGCGGAAATAACAACCAGGGACTAAGCTGGGCTACACCATAACCAGCACGAGGATTGTGCTTCCAATCCGCACTGTAAGGAGCATCTATGATACGATGCCAGTTATACGCAACCCCTCCGAGATGAAACTTAGGCGCCGCCGTGGGAAATCGGGTGCCGCGCCACCATCCAAGCCCACCTTCTATATCGGAGTATAAATTTGCCGGCCTCTTGCCTGCATACTGCGACCGCATCCAAGTGCCGCACAGCCCCGATTGAAATTGATGCCCCGGATACCGCAACAAGAGCGGCCAAGCCGCGGAATACATGGAGAAGCCACCGTCATATTTTTTCGGCACTCTTGGCCTGGTCGGAAAAATCATATATCCGAACGCCTTTCCGCCCGGAAGCACCGCGGCTCGTGTCATTGACGTCAGCGACATCAGCACCGCACCCGCGACTAAGACAGTCAATCGTTTCATTCGGAATCCTTTTTTAGACAAGCGACTTCCGTGACCGTTCACGGCCTTTCGGCTAGTTCAGAATCAAGAGGAACCTAACGTTAGGTAGAGTCTACCCTCCTCCCCAGAAGAAATGCAAATAAATTTCCATAAAAGAGTTTGGCATAAGATTCCAGCATTCCATTAAGATCCGTCTGATAAAAGAATTCGGCTCAAATGATTTGGTCAAAGCGGCTATGGATGTACATACCAAGCAAGCGTAAACCGGCCCAAAACATGGCTCAACGATTCCGCTGGAACGGGGACTCTTATTTTCGATTTACCAAGACACCAGGCCTAAAGCCAACTAATAATCTGGCGGAACAAGCCATCGGCTTTGTCGTGCTGGATCGCCATGTCACGCAAGGAACGCGCGGCGAGCGAGGGCGGCAAAGGGGTGAACGCATCTGGTCGGACATGGCCACCTGCACCCAGCAACAACGTAGCGTCTTTGAGTTCTTCATCAAACCAGCAGCAATCACATCGCGGGAGAGCCCACACCCTCGCTTACTCCTTCAGGCCCGTGAACGCTTACGCTTCATGCTTACTGCCCAGCCCCGCGATTGCCCGCCCACTGCTGGCGGGTAACAATCGGCACATACCCGATGGCCAGGCCTTTTGGCGGCGTGACAATTTGCGCCGGGTCGAGGGAGGCCACCGTACCCTGTGTCGGCGGCGGCAGGTACTGACGATTTTTTGTCCAAAGACGCTGAATCATTTCGGCCCGTATTTGCATTTTATCGCGTTCGGCCTGACTAAGGTCGGCATGGAGCAGCGCGGGCTGATCTTCAAAACGATACCAGTAATACGTAACCACAGAGCCATCGCTCAAATGAGCGTAAAACGGCCCGGCAGCCGGCCCGGGCTTCTTAAAGGCACTGTTCGGGCCATCTGGTGTGGTATAGGGTTTGGGACGCCGCCACTTTTGCGCATAAAAGTTGATGCCCTTAAGTTGGGTTGCATCGGGAACATCAGCCGCATGCACCGCCTGCCATTTGGCTTTTTTATTGACATACAGAAGCTTGTAAAACCTCGGCAACAAGGCTCGGTTGCCATGAGGGCCTATGTGCACCAACTGCCTATTCCAGACAAACCCGTACGACGCCGGATCGGGAAGAAAGGCCTTTGCTAAGTGCTGCCACGGCAGGCTCCCTCGCTGTGACTTTGGGGTACCGCTGGCATAAAGCTTCCAGGTAGACCAAACTACCGGTGGAAAATGTTGCCCAAAGGCCTGCGATACGCGGAGCCTGCCGCTGACCGCTGGCCCACCGTTAAACCAAGCTTTTACGGGGTCCCAGAGAGCTTCGCGACTGTAGCACAGAAGCCGGTTAAGCAGGACCGATCGCCCCTCGCGGTCCGCAGGAAAAGATACCTGTCCAAGACGCGCGTATGTGCCCGAACTTATCCGGCTGATGGCTGCCGGAAGATACTGCGTCTCCATTTGATAAGCCTTATTAGCAAGCGACCAACGCGAGTCGAGCAGCTTACCAACAAGCCGGGGGCGCGTAGCAGCGGAACGGTTCCAGAAATACGGGGTAAAAAAGCAAACCGGCCCCCTGAAGTTTCGGGTATTAAGAAACAAGGTCCAGCAGTGATTGCCCATAGGGACATTTTTGCCGTCGGTTGTGGCCTGTGGATCAGTAAGCGGCAACGGGAGATAGCCATACCCGAACAGTTGACCGTTGGTGCCCGGCTTCAAGGTCAGTCCATCTGGCGGAAATAACAACCAGGGACTAAGCTGGGCTACACCATAACCAGCACGAGGATTGTGCTTCCAATCCGCACTGTAAGGAGCATCTATGATACGATGCCAGTTATACGCAACCCCTCCGAGATGAAACTTAGGCGCCGCCGTGGGAAATCGGGTGCCGCGCCACCATCCAAGCCCACCTTCTATATCGGAGTATAAATTTGCCGGCCTCTTGCCTGCATACTGCGACGGCATCCAGGTGCCGCACAGCCCCGATTGAAATTGATGCCCCGGATACCGCAACAAGAGCGGCCAAGCCGCGGAATAAATGGAGAAGCCACCGTCATATTTTTTCGGCACTCTTGGCTTGGTCGGAAAAATCATATATCCGAACGCCTTTCCGCCCGGAAGCACCGCCGCCTGTGATCGCAAAGGCATCGTAATCAATGCTGCTCCCGCAACCAAAGCAACCAAACGTTTCATCTACATTACTCCTATATAACACTGCCTGACTATGACTCACCAGATATACTCATAACTGGCGTGCCAAAAACGCCCTCAAGGCCCCCACAATCAACCAACAGGCGGACCGAGGGTCGTAATGGTCATTGGCTCAAAGTTGTATTGCCGCAGCACACCGCAGACTTCCGCGTGATCAATCGCCTGTAGACGCGTGAGGTCTTCCTCAAGCGTTTTATATTCGTTGTTGTATATCCAGCGGGCTATCATATTGCGCATGCGACCCAGCGGAAGCTCTCCGCCGAGAACGCTGCCGGTGGCGATTTTTGTTTTACTGCGCTGTATTTCATGATCAGCTATGTCAGCGGCGGCCTTTTTCAGTTCATTCAGCAGAATCGCCTCCACCTGCTCGCGCCTCGCCGGATCGCAGGACGCATACACGAAAAAACTCCCGGCACGATCATGCGGATAAAACGAAAAATCCACTTCGTCAGCCAAACCGGGGTCCACCAAGGCCCAGTACATCCGCGAGCCATCATGATCGCCTATAACGTCGGCTAATACCTGCGCGCCATAGCGGTTGTCATCTTGCGCGGTTGGTCCCGGGCACATCATCGCAATGTAATGGCGCTTAAGCTTGGGATCGGATATATGCCGTCGCCGGGGCGCGGCAATAGGCTGTTCATAACGGCGCTGCACATCAAGATGCTTCCAGTGGCCGCAGGCCTTTTCCGCGAGGTCCATCAGTTCGGCAAAGTCCATCTTTCCGGTCACCGCCAGCACCATGTTTCCAGGGCCGTAGCGGGCGTCAAAATACTGTCGCATCTGCGGCTGTGAGAGCGCCGAGATGGACTCATGCGTGCCCAACACTGACTTGCCCAGGGCGTGGGGGCCAAAATAATCAGCCATGACAGCTTCATACAGCACATGGGCGGGCTTATCCAAGTATAAAGCAATTTCTTCGAGAATGACCTTTTTTTCCATGTCAAAATCTTCCTGCCGAAGCGAGGGTCGCATCATGTCGGCAAGCAGATCCAGCGACTGCGGCAAAAACTCCGGCAACACATGCGCCCAGTAACACGTAACCTCGCTGCTGGTAAATGCATTGTTGCGGGCTCCCATGGCGTCGAACTCGCGATTGACATCGGCGGAAGTGCGGCGCGCTGTCCCCTTGAACATCATGTGTTCTAAAAAGTGCGAAACACCGGCAACTTCGGGCGTTTCGTCACGCGAACCGGTTTTAACCATAAAGCCAATGGCCGTAGACTGCGCGGCGGAGTTTATTTCCGCTATCACGTCAAGGCCATTGCCCAACTGGGCATGCTTAAACTCTACCATAAATGCTCCTGTGCGTTGTCGGGTCGGCTACCGCTATCCGCGGGATATCACTACTGTCGCAACGTAACTTCCAATGGCTGCGGGCCGATGGTAACGACGGTGGCGGGTTCAAAACTGGTTTGGGCCAGCCAGGCGTTAAGGCCATCGAGCGTTACGCCCTCAATTTGCCGGCGCAACTCATCAAGCGTTCGCGGGCGTCCATAGTGGTGATAATCAAATGCGATGGCGCCGGCCCGCGCTGCCGAGCTTTCGCCTTGCATAATCAAGCCGCTTTTCATGCCTATTTGACACCGCTGCAGTTCATCGTTGGCCGCTCCTTGGCGCAGCCGCCGCAGTTCTACCAAAAACGAATCGAGCGTGCGCTGTGCCCGGTCTGGAGCGGTGCCGGCATAGCCTATAAAGCAACCCAACTCTTTAAAGGCCTGATAGCCAACATGTACGGAATAGCAAAGTCCCTGCTTCTCACGAATTTCAGAGAACAGTCGCGCACCCATACCGCCGCTAAGTATTCCTCGTGCCGTCTTGGCCATAATGCTCTGCGGAGAGTTTTCGGGAACACTGTCCCATGCCAGACCTATTTGCACCTGATTGCTCTGCTGATGATGATGCAGAACCCCTCGCTGCGGGCTGTCGCCTTTTGTTGAACCATTGCCGGGCGTCCCGCTTTGCCAACCCCCAAAGGCCTTATCCACCCAAGCGGTTGCCGCGGCAAATTCAATATTACCCGCGATGGATATAATAGCGCCTCGCGGAATAAACCGGCGATGGTAATCCGCCCGTAATTTCGGGGCGGTCAGAGCCTTAAGGTGCTCACGACGACCCACAACTTCCCGCCCCCAAGGCTCAGGCAAGTGTTGACGGCGCAACAGCAGCGCAAGCTTCTGGCTGGGTTCATCTTCAATGGCGTCAAGCTGCTGGAGCGACAGGTCCACTGCGGGTGCAAAGCCGTCATCGGGCAATCGCGGACGCTGAACAATGTCCGCAAGCACAGGCAAAACCTTCGGCAACTGCTCGGAGAGCATCGAAGCCGACAGACGCATAAACGTGGTTTCAGCGGCGCAACTCCGCTGAACACCCAGGCTATCCAGGTACTCGGTCAATTGGCGGTTGTCTCGGTCGCCGGCGCCGCGCATAAGCCAGTCAGCTAACACGCCGGAACTGCCCAAGGCATCGGCCGGATCGCTCATACAGCCCGCAGGCGTCAGCACGCACACGGCCGCTGAGCGCACATTGGGCACACGTTCCATCACAAGTGTCAGTCCATTAGGTAGTGAATGCACCGCCTGCATGGTATGGTCCACAGATAAACTCACAATACACTCCTCGGCCTGTGTGGCCCATTCATTGCGTTCCTACGCCACTTGCTGCGGGGCCGCGCAGTTGCAACACGATGCAACCTCATGCCGCCGTTTTAAGCCCATGTTGGCCTCGGCATAAGTTCATTTGGCAGACACCGCCCCTCCATGGTGCGATGGAGCACGTCCGGCAGGGAACCCACCTGGTTCCAAGGAGCCGGCGAAATGTGCCAATCCGCCGCCGCATAACAACCCAGGACAAACTCGGTTGTCCGGGCAATTTTATCAAATGCCGTCATCGGAGCCACACCGGCGCGAATGGCGGCTGCAAAGCTGTTAAAAACACGCGATGATCCATCAAATTCCTGATTATCGTCGTTAAACTGTTCCAGCGGTTTACCATCGGCGAAAATGTAGCCTGTCCCATTCCACAAGGCCCGCCCGCCCTCGCCTATGATTTCAATGGCGTGGCGCTCCGGGCCGATAGCAGGTGGTCACCAACGCAGTCACTCGCGGTGAATCTGGCGTATTAAGCGCGGCGGTGATAAAGGCGGCATCCTCCATTTCGAGCGCGGGCGTGTCATGAAAGCGATACAGCCCGCACTTAATGTCCCGCGCGGTCGCCACCGCCGGCAGATTTCCGGGGGCGGCAATGATGAGCATCTGGTTAATATAGTGAATCCCCTGATTCATCATCACGCCGTCCAGGTTCCATTGCTGGTTGATCATTTTCTTTCCGGCCCAGCCCACCCGCTCGAAATACGGATTTTCCCGCCACCATAAGCTCGATAAAAAAATCTCGCGAAGCCGGCCAATTGCGCCTTCCTGCAGTCGCCGGCGCAGATTGAGCATGGAACTGCGCCCGACATGCTGCATTTGTACCGCCCCAACAAGACCCGTCGCCTGCTGCGCTTCGACCATCGCCCGGCAGTCATCCGGGTGTGTGGCCATGGGCTTTTCACACAATACATGTTTACCGGCGGCAAAAGCATCGAGCGTAATGGCCTTATGCGTGACATGCGGTGCCGCAATCACAACAGCTTCGACATTTGGGTCGCCAAGTAAATCCTTATGAGTCGCATAAATCTTGCCGCCAAGCGATTTAACGCGCTGGGCGTTTTCTTTGGCTCGCGGGTCCTGCAAAGTAGGGTCGCAACCGGCAACCACCCGGAAATTAGCGTTGGCCAGCATCTCGTTCAGATGCGACCCGGCAATACCCCCCCCAAGGCCGATTTGCCCTATGCGAATCGGGTTCTTTGCGGTGGTAAAGTCGGCTGGCAAAGCAGCAGTAGACGTTGCCGTCATGTTGGCATAGCTCCGTTTCCGGGCCTGCACTGCGGCAGGCCATACTGCATACTCTATGGGCAGAGACCATGCCGGTAAAGCTGTGCGATTATCCTGGCTTGGTTAAGCGAGTTGGAGAAAAAATCCCGGTTTTACACCAGGGCGAGGGCTTTGCATCGCCATATCTTTTGCTGCAATAGGTAATAGTTCTGCCGGCTTAGCCCCGTCACCGCGCACAACCGGCCTATGAGGACGCCCGCTTCTCCGGCGGCACTGTGAACCGCAACCCATTTACATTTTTTTTAAATGTATCGACATCACGACCCAACTCCTGGCATGCCAACTTCAAAAACGTGGCATTCATCACATTCTCCGCCTGCGTACGCCCCAGCGCACGCTGAAGTTCCGCAACACGCTTTTTTAACTCACGAATTCGATCTTGTTCATCAGGCATTTCCACACGCACCACCTTTGCTTGTAAGTGATTCTTGCCATAGCGGCGAAGCCATTTTTGCATGGTTACGCTGCCACCTATATCATAATGCCGCCGAGCCGCATCTATTGATTTAAAACACTGCGCTTCTCACTCCGAAATTACCCACAACTTAAAGCACACACCATACCGCTTGATGATACGTTCACGCATCCTTAAACTCCTCAAAGTCACTAAAGTCACCCTTGAGGTGCGCCAACTTATATCAGGACGGGACAGACACTCTACTTTCTACCATCTCCATCTACTCTCTCGCGGCCCGCTGGCCGCGCTGTGTACCCTCGGTCTTGAGCCATGGAATGCGAAATCTCCGGGCGCAGCCGCCGCAGCGGCACGGTATAATTTTCTGCATGATTTATCTTGATAACAACGCTACCACGCGGCCCTATCCGCAGGTGCTTGAGCAGATGCAGCCCTTTTTGGCCGATGCCTACGGCAACCCCTCAAGCGTGCATCGCTTCGGCCAGGAAGCGCGCCAAGCCGTAGAGCAGGCCCGCTACCGGGTTGCCAACCTGCTGCATTGTCAGCCGGGCGAAGTCATCTTTACCAGCGGCGGCACCGAAGCCGACAACGCGGCCATCGCGGGCCTCGCCGCCGCAAAGCCCGGCAAAAAAACCATTATCACCTCCAGCGTGGAGCACAGCGCCGTCCGCGAGCCCCTGGCACGCATGGCGGAACGCGGCTACAACATTGTTGAAATACCCGTAAACCAAAAAGGCGATCTCGATTACACCGCCCTGCAAAGCGCCCTTTCTCGCGGCGATGCCGCCCTGGCCGCCATCATGGCCGCCAATAACGAAACCGGTGTTCTCTTCGACATTGCCACGGTGGGCAACTTATGCCGTGATGCAGGCGTTGCGCTGCATGTTGACGCGGTGCAAATGGCCGGCAAACTCCCCATTGATTTTGCCGCGCTGCCGGTACAAACTCTGGCCATCAGCGCCCACAAGTTTCATGGGCCTAAGGGTGTCGGATCGCTGATTGTTCGCCGCGGCAGCCGCTGGCAACCCTTAATTCGCGGCGGCCCACAAGAACGCGACCGCCGCGGCGGCACCGAAAATGTCCCCGGCATTGTGGGCATGGGCGCAGCGGCCGAACTGACACAGCAAAAGATGCAAACACCCAACGCTTTCACACGCATGGCGGCCCTGCGCGATAAACTGGAAACCAACATTATTGAGACTATTGCGGAAACCACCATCAACGGCAACACGGCCAGCCGCATAGGCAACACCACCAATATCGGCTTTACCGGCCTAGAGGCCGAAGCGATACTCCTGCTGCTGAGCCAGCACGATATTTGCGCCAGCGCCGGAGCGGCCTGTTCGAGCGGCTCGCTGGAGCCTTCGCATGTGCTGCGCGCCATGAAACTGCCGGATCGCGTAGCCCATGGCTCCCTTCGCTTTTCGCTTTCGGAGTTTACAACCGAAACTGAAATCGCCACAACGCTGGAGATACTTCCCGGCATTATCGAACAACTGCGCAAAGTGCTGCCGGCTGCATAAACCATGATGGAACCAAAACCTCACAACCATCCCGGCGCATGGCCCGCCACTCTCTGGGTGGCACTCTTAGGCATCTGCCTCGCCCTAAGCCCAACGCACAATTGCAAAGCTGCAGCCAGCGGCCTTGTTTATCTCAATCCTCTGGCGCAACTTGTGAAATGGAACATCGCCGTACGCGATGGCAGCGTCAAATTCACCGGCATTATGCACACCAACGGGCCAAACCACCTTGATAATTGCCGGGGCACGCTAAGCCTGAACGCCCCCATCTTGGCCTGGCCCAACAAGGCCAAGCCGGTGCTTATCTGTCGCGGGCTGCAGGCCAGCGCGTTGTTACACTATTGGCACGACGCACAAGGCCACAGGCACATTCACCTTCGCGGCGGTCAAGTTACCTTTGCCACGCTTAGCCTCTCGTGGCTTACATTTAGTAACGGGCACATTGCGCTAAACCTGCGGCGGCATATTCTTGCAATAACAGCTCTGTCAGTTCATTGCAGGCACGCCGTCATGTCGGCAACTGGGAAGTACAATCTGGCTACGCACACCGGCGCACTTGTTGCATCGGTTACGAACCTGCACGAGCATCTTTTTTTGGAGCGGCTGTACCCCAAGCATGTGGACGCACACGGTCTCGCCGTGCTTAGCCTTCACCTTAACTTGAGTTCCCATGGGCAAATAACCGCTGCCGCCCATCTCAAGGGAATGGGGCCGGGCCTGCTGCGGCTGCGCGACCTGCCCATTGTAGCTTCGCTGGTGCACATCAAGTACACCGGCGTACTTGCCTCGGCCATTCTGCAGGACATGCGCGATTATCCTTACTCGCATGAAAACGTCGCCTTTAATCTCGGCGCCGCATCGTCCACACTTACTTTGCAGTTCTTGCGTGGCCACGGCAACCCCGGCCACATACCCGACCGCAAGTTTGTATACCAGGGGCATGTTGTAATCTTCCGACCCAACAGCCTGCGGAGCATTCGCGTGAGCATCCCCATGCCCGGAGCAACCTTGCCACGCCTGCTGCAACTGCTGCAGCAGTTTTCGCAGGCCAAATACTGATGCACCGGCAATGGAGATTGGTATATAATCGCAGTTAAGGAAGGCTCGCTTCAGGAGTTAGATTTATGACATCAATCAAACATTGCTTAACCCGTGGTGCCTCTTTGTTATTGACCGTAGCGGCATGCACCGCCTCGACCGGCTGCCTAAGCACCCACAACGATGTGGTCATTCAGCAGCAAAAGCCCCTGGAGGTGGATGTAAACCTCAACGGCAAACTGACGCTGGTGGTGCACGAAGCGCATGACGATCTCAGCTACATCACCGGTCAGGCGCCCAGCCCGGCGCCGGCAGCGGGGCCGGCTACCAGGGCCAGCGCAAGCGAGCCGCCTTCAACCTTGCCATCAGCCACCGGCACCCGCCAGCCCAGCTCGTTCAATACACTTCAGAGCCGCCAATCTATCGTGCTGCTCGACGTTTTCGCGGCCGATGCCGGTGGTCTTCCGGATAAAGCCACCGTCCTTCATGAGATGCGGGCCAATTATCCGGCGGTTCGCAAACTTAAAGATGCACAGCTTGTTGGGGAAGCTCACAGTGGTTATGTGGTGGCACTTAAAGCCCTTACCCCCACACAACAGCAGACCATTCAAAGGCAGAATCTCTACCGACGCGAGCTGTATCAGATTGTCGCTGGGCAAACGGGCCAGTCGGTTCAGGCGGTAAGCCTCATTTTCTTTAAACAGTGGTTGCGATTTCTGAGGCCCGGCGATTGGTATCAAAAGCAAAACGCCGGCGGCCAATGGGTCTGGACGCAGTATAAATAAACGCGGCCGCGGCCGCGCCCGCGCCAAGTTACAAAGCCTGCACCGGCGGCGCTGCGGCTACCTCGTTGGCGGCAAAAATTGATTGCTATACACGACCGATGTCTTGGGCAGCGGCGGCTCCTTGCCGGTGATGCGCCCTATGGCCCACCGGCACGCCAGGCATAAGCGAGAGGTATCGTTGCTGATGTAATACGACCGCAACGTCGCCAGTACGGCTTTCGATCCCATACGGCCCAACACCTCGGCCGACATAATTCGCACCGACTCAAGCTCTGGGTCCAAAATCGAAAGATCATCCAGCCGCCCTTTTAATTGCCGCGCCAAGCCGGCGTTGTAGCGGCCACGGTTGATTTTTCCCAGCGCCCAGATGGCCGCGGTGCGGGCCGTACCCGAATACGGCGAATGCTTTGGAATAAGCCGCATAAGCAGCGGCTGCGCCGGAGCATACCGCATCGCTCCAAAAAGCTGAAATAGCTGTGATAACTGCCCGCCCAAATCAGACTGGCGTTGAAGGCTTGCAGTCGTCGCATGCACCGACGTCGGCAAAGATGCCGACACTTCAGCCGTCTCTTGCGCATACGCCAGCAGCGAAGGCAACATTCCAGCAAGCTGCAATCTGCGAAACGCTGCGGCCGCCCCGATGCGCACCGGCAACGACGGATCGTGCCGCAGCACATGCAAAAGCTGACGCTGCAAAGGCGTAAAGTGCAACCTGCCGGCAACAAGCGCCGCCTGCCGCCGAGCCAAAGCATTGCCTTTAACTAGCATGCGCCCCACCACCTCAAGCACCTGCGGCCGCAAGCGTCCATCACCGAGGGTGCTTAGTGCGTGGCGGGCATACCAGCGGACAAAGCGCCGCGGATCGCCCAGCAGTTTACTCAGCTCCGCCACGCTTTGCGCGTTTGCCTGCTGCAGAAAGGCTTCAGCCGCAAGTCGCCGCAGCACGCTGTCTGGGCTGTGCGCCAGCGCCGGCGCCGCTTTGCCTGCAAGCGGGCTATGGGCACGCAGCAAACCCTGCATTGCCAGCGCGGCTATTGCGGTGTTGGATGAGCCTGCCCAAACCGCAAGGTCCTGTGCCCCATCGGGTCGCGAACTCGCGTCCAGCGCTGTTATCGCCAGCAGAGCGTTTCCCACAGCGACATGTTCTACCTGTACCTTGCCCAGCGCCTGAACACCGGCCAATCCAATAACATGAGCCGCAAGCACCGCCATACCCGTAGCGTGCAACTCATGCAGACTCTGCAACGCGGCCAGTCGCACCTGCAGGTTACGTCTTGGCGCCAGCGCCGCCCGCCGCAGCGTTGAGATCGCCTGTTTGTCGCCAAGCCTGCCGAGTGCCTTTACTGCCGACAATCTTACGATGCTGTTGGTTGCAGCCGCATTGACGCGAGCCAACCATAGCCGCAGCGCCGGTTGAAAGTGCCACCGGGCCAGCGCGGCATCGCATAGCAGGGCCATGTGCCAATCGCCATGACTATCAGCACTGACCAGTGTCTCCGCTGCAGCAGAGGCATGCATGGCAATGATCGCTTCAACCGCGGCCCGCTGGAGCACCGCATCCGTCTTGTTGTTCCGCACAATGGCGAGAAGCTGCGGCAAAAACTGGCCTAAGCCCGGAATACCCGCACGAGCAGATTCAGCCAGCGCTTGGCAGGTGCGACACCGCGTAAGAGAATCGGGTTGCTGCAAAGCCAGCCGCCAGTTGGCCTGTGCGCTTATGTTATACTTTTGGACGGGCTTCACACTCGGCAATGCCGGATCGCGCCACATGATGTTGCCAAAACCTCGGTCCACGGGAGTAAAGCCCGGCAGCAACGGCGGCCCGGCCGGCGCGGCAAACACGCGACCCGCAGCCAGCAGCAATATCGCCAAGCCAACGGCACCCTGTCGCCAGGGGTGTTGCCGCAGCGGCACAATCTTCTTGCAAGCTTGTTGTGTACACACCATCAAAACATCACCAACACTTTGTCAACCGCGTTTCATGGGCCGGCCGTCTTGGCCCTCAACCACCGCAATGCTTGCGCACTTTTACCGCGGCTTAGTCAATCGCCAGACACACACAACCATTACACCAACAGCCAATACTCCTGCCACCGCCATGATGTACCAGTTTGCCGGTATCAACTGATATGGTGTGAACCCCGGAGCGCCAATGGCGGCGAGCGTGGCGGCCAGCGGATTGATCAGCAACGCCGCCCGAACCGCCTTAAATCCAAACAGTGTGCCTCGTCCCTGCCACACCGCCAACGTGCCTACACATACCACCAGCAGGAATCCATACGCTGCGCCGGTGGAGGTTGCAGCCTTGCGAAACATCGCGCTGATGGCACTGGCCGTAAGCAACGCAAACAAAGCGGTTACCGCCAGAGCGGTTAGTACCCGCCCCACACGCGCGGCCTCGGAAGTGTCTATCACAAGCATCGCCAGATAACCCGGCACTGTAGCCAGCAGCAATAAAAACAGCGTCCAGAGCGAAGAGAGTATTTTGCCCGTTACAATGCGCCGGGGGCTAAGCGGCGTCATCTGCAGCAACTGCCACGACCCTGATTCAACTTCCGAACTGATAAGCCCGCCCGCGAGCCCGGGCGTTATCAGCACAATAAGCGCCGCCTGCAGCAATACCAAAATCATGCCCATCACATGGCTGCCGGCGCTGGCCGCGCCGTACGCCGCCGCCAGCATCAGCCCCAGCGACACCACCAGACACAACCCCACCAGGCGCATAAGCCAATGTGATCGGCCAAAACGCGAGGTGCGAAGTTCTTTAACAAACACCGGATTGGCCAGCGGCCCCGTCAGGCCGCTGCGACGCTGCGGATCAAAAAACCACAGGTACATGACGCGCCGGAAAAACCGCACCCCGCCCGACCGGTCATCGGTTATTTTTCCCGCCGCCCGGGGCTGATCAAACAGCCGCTGCCCCAGCCGACGAATGGTAAGGAGACTGAAAAACAGTGTCACGCAAAGCGAAATTACAAGGAATGCCTCGGTATGGGAGCTTGTCAGCGTACCGGTATTGGTCAGCACCCCCTGTCCCAGCACGCCGGCCATGGTCGTCAGCGGCGACATGGCGCCAACCCAGTCGCCTGCGGCGGCCAAACTCGCAAACATGCTGCCCTGCGTAAACTCCGCCGGCACCATGGTGAGCACCGCCAGCACAAACACCGCGGCATAGGCCAGCCGCAGAGCGCCATCCACCCGCCTGGCCCGCAAACTCATATACAGCGCAATGGCGCAGTATTGAACCGAGGCCGCGATTAAGATGAGATATACCGGTACTATTTGGCCCGTGAGGCTTACGCCGCCCATTGCATAGCATGCCGCTGCAGCCGGCAGGCTCAGCACAACCAGCATCAGTATAAAACCCACCGCCCCCAGCAGCTTTCCGACAAAGATGGCACGCGGGGTCAGCGGCGAATTAAGCAGCAGAGCGAGCGTGCCAGCCTGCTTTTCACGCACCAGAGACACCGCCGGAAATGCCGGGGTTATCACAATGGCCCCAAGCAGCAGCGTATAACTGAAAAGGCGAAACACCTGTTGCGACTGTGCACCCGTAAGGCTTACATTACCTCCATGAGGCCAGGCCAGCACCACTGCTGCAGCCAGCACTGAAGCAAAAATGACCTGCACAGCCAGCGTGCGGCCGCGCCGCAGCATGCCGGTTAACTCGCGATCAATAACCGGATTATTCATTAAACCGCCCCTCCGGCCGCAGGCGCGGCAACATCGGCCGCCGGGCGATCCTGCTCGGCGGCGGCCCGCGTCACCGACAAAAACGCGTCCTCAAGGTCTTGCTGCACTTCCCTGAATTGCGCCACCATCACGCCCCGCGCGATGAGTTGCCGCAACACTTGTGCCAATTCCTCATCGGCCAGCGTTGTGCTGAAGCGCAGCAGACCTTCAACCTGCGAGGTTTCAACGGGTACATCGGTGCCGAGCAGGCCACCCAGCTGCGATGCCGCCGCTGCCGCATCCGTGTTTCCAGCCAACTGAACTTCAAAAAGCCGCTTTTGGCGCAAATCGTGCATGATCGTATCGAGGCTGCCAAACGCCCGCAGTTTGCCCCCTGTGATAATCGCCACGACGTTACAGATGCGCGAAAGCTCCGGCAGAATATGGCTTGTGACAATAAGCGTTTTTCCCATGTCGGCAAGTTTGAGCAGAATCTGCCTCATTTCCACGCGGGCGGTGGGGTCCAGGCCGTTGGCAGGCTCGTCTAAAATGAGCACCGGCGGATCGTGAAGCAGCGTGCGCGCAATGCCCAAGCGCTGCTTCATGCCATGGCTGAGGCTCTCAACAAATAGGTCCCGCATATGGTTAGCGCCCGTGGTTTCGAGCACCCAGTCTATGCGGGTGCGCCGCTCCTTGCGCGGTATGGCAAAGGCCGCTCCAAAAAAATCGAGATATTCCTGCACGCGCATATTGTCGTAGGCGCCGAACGTATCGGGCATGTAACCGACCAGCCGTTTTATTTTTTTTGATTCGGTGGTGCAGTTACAACCCGCTATGTACGCCTCACCTGCCGTCGGTTTTGCCAGACCCACCAAAATCTTGATGGTGGTGGTTTTGCCCGCACCGTTTGGCCCGATGAATCCGAGTATTTGCCCTTTGCGCAGTTCGATCGAGAGTTTATCCAGCGCGGTAAACGCGCCATATTTTTTTGTAAGATCAGTGGCTTTTACTACGGGCAGTTCATTGGCTTGTGTCATGAGTTTCTCCAACATTGCGTGGGCGGCAATCGCCCGCGGTGGCTAATGCGGCTGCAGGGTCCGGCCGGCCACACTTAACCGAACCGTCCTGATCCCCCAGGAATGGCCGATGTCCAGCCCGCCCCCCACCTTAATCTCGACCCAGACGCCTCCACCGGCATCAGGCTTCACCTCTCCGGCGCCGCTGTGCACAGCCATACGCCCCACCACGCCAACGCGGCGAATCACTTCCGCCGGCTTGCCGCCGCTATACAGCGCCAGACGCACAGGACGCCCCGGTGCCAATATGTCCAACATAGCCTTTACGCTCGTCAATCGAATGGGCAATATCTGCCGCGGCAGTTGGAACCGCACAAATACATCCGCCGGCATACTTAAATGCCCAATCCATTGTTGTCGCCGCTCATCGTAAACCAGCGCGGGCGCCCGCTGCCCGGGCCCTGCCGAAAGCGTGTAATGCAGCAAAGGCCACGGCACGACCACATTCGTGTTGGGCCTCGTGCGATGAATATGCACAGGAAGTTCCACCAGCGACTGCGAAAGATGTCTATCCAGCCCGGCCAGTTGTATCGGTGCAGCCAGATGCGAAGACCACGCCAGCAGCGTCGGGCGTGCATAATGTTCATGACGCGTAAGCGCCCGCAACACGTCAGATCGCCATCGGTCCTGCTGGCTCAGCACCGCCGTCACAATAAATTGCCCGGCAGGTAAAATCTGCGCCGGCCCAGCCGTCAATAGCGAAGGTCTTTTTTGCACCGTCCGAAGCGCACCGGATGGCCCCACAACAACCTTATTGCTCAGCGCCGCACTCGTACGAGGCCAGGTCAACTCCAGCCCGTCAGCCCCATACACGGCCGAGACGCGCTGCGGCATATTAACAGCAATAATACCCCGATATTGACCACCCAGAAGCGATCCCGACGGCAACTTCAATCCCTGGCTGCGCCAATGGTTGTAGTCGCTCCATATAAGGCGGGTGATGTTGTGCCGCTGGCCGGTCATATCCATCGTCAGCATGCCCCCATGGCTCGACTCAATGGCCGCCGCGCGGCTGTGCGGGCTAAGTGCGGCAATCCCCACATAAGTTATTACGGCATGGTCTTCGCCGGTTGATTGAAAGAGACCCACCGTCGAAACAGTCGCCGGCACGCTCTGGCGCTCGGCCAACCCCAGCACCACAAGCAGCACGGCCACCGCCACGGCTCCGCCGCCGGCCAGCCATGCTATTTTCTCAAGGCGATTGCGGCGGTGCAGCCACAAGCCGGCCACAAGCAGCCCCACGCAGAATAAGCCGAGAATAACCGCCACCGTACGACGTCGCATGACGCGGTACCCAATTTGCGCCCGCGCAAATTGACCAATGGCTGCAGCCACCGACTGGTGATGCCGGGGCAACTTTGTGCTCTCGTGATAGAACCGTCGCAGAGCGGGCCACAACACACCGCTCGCCCGGCCCTTGGCAGTTAACAAACCATCGCCATCCACCGCACACACCAAAACCCGGCCCCGGCCAAATCGCTCCTGCAAAACCGCCGGCCAACCATTCACCGTCATCAGCGTGTGCATACCATTGGGAATTAGTTGCACCATTCGCACGGCGCGATGGAGCACCGTGACATGATTGAGATGCGTCGCGACAAAATGCAGCCTCGCCGAGAGCGTCCGGCCCACAACAACCGCCCGCCAACTGCGCCCAAGCAACCGCCGACAGAAACCTTGGGGCACGCGAACGGCCTGCAACCAGAGGCGCCCGCCGCCCAGCACCCAGCGCCGCAGCGCCTGCATCTGCAGGGTGGAAAGCCGGGGGTGCTGCGCGCCTATTACAACCGCTTTTACTCCATCCCACCCCTGAGGCACCGGCGGCAGGTTATTGGCCGATGCATATACAGCGCCGCCTTTAAGCCCCTGTTCGGCAAGCATGGCCGACACCAGGGCGGGGGTCTGGTTATCGGCAGCACCAACGATGGCGACCGTCGGTTGGGCATTTTTTTCCACCATCAACAGCCCGACCTGGCGCGAATACACAACTTCGCGCCCGGCTTGGCGGCCAAGCAGCAAGGTATGAACACCCACGCTTGGGGCGCTGCGGTTCAAATGCGAGAGTTCACACGGCACCCATATGCGCCTCGAGCAGTGGGCAGGCACCCATACCCAAGCACCAAACTGGCGGTTGGGCGATGCATCAAAACTGCTTACCACCAGAAAACGCCGCGCCGATTTTGTGGGGTTCGAGACCACGCTTGAACATAATGTCCAACGCCCCTGCCTGACGCCCACCATTCGAGCCGTCGCACCGCTTGCGTTCGGCAAAGCCGCCCATGCGTTTGTTTGCGGCATTTGCCCAAGCAAGACCGCCAATACCAGCGACACCATCCACCGCAGCGAATTTTGTACACCTTGGCTTTGCTGGCGTCTAAGCATTGTACGATCCGAATATTGCACTGCTTGCCGCATGCCCGAATGGCATCCAACCTCATCACCACCCGCCGGGTGTTTGAATAATAGTCGCCACCACACAAACTGCAAGGTATTTTTTAGCTTCTTCGCTTGGACGCGGCCAATAGCATCTAAGTGCACCCGCACCCGGCTATAGCGGCAGCAATTCAAACAGCGCCGCCTCCGGCGGAGCAAACATGCGAAACGGAGCGGTATAGCCCAACCCACAGCTCACGTACATGATGCGGTCTCCCCGCCCAATTGCCCGCGAGCTTGCAGAACGCTGCTCATCACGGTCGCTGCCTAACTCCGACACTTCGCCGGCGGTCGAGTCAAGCTTAAACATGCCCCGCAGCCAATTCCGGTGCTGCATCGGCACATACATCGGCCCCAGCAGCGGAACATGAACCTGCCCGCCATGGCTGTGGCCGCAAAGCATCCACTGCCATTGAAAATCGCGCACCTGTGTCAGGGCGTCAGGGTTATGCTCCAGACAAATGCCCACCGCATTTGCAGGCGCCTGCGCGAAGGCTGCCGCAGGGTTAAACCCCGGCGACCAGAAATCGTCAATGCCCACCAGCCATAGCTCATCATCACCGCGTTTAATACAGCTTGCCTGGTTCAGCATCATTCGCACCTGGCTTTGAGCCAACAGCGCACGAAGTCGCCTGTGAATGGTCCTGCGGGCCGAACGGGCGCCGGTATACCTGGATGAGTATTCGTTGTAATCGTGATTGCCCAATGTTGCCAGCACGCCGTCGGGAGCCTTCAACAGCGGCAGAAGTTCAGCAAGAAGACCCGGCGAATCTGGATGGTAATGAATTAAATCGCCGGTTATTACAATTAAGTTCGGCTCAAGCGCCATGCACTGTTTTATAACTCGCTTAAGATATTTTTGCCGCGTGCGGCCGGTGTGCAAATCGGTCAGGTGCAAAATGCGGTATCCGCGAAAAGCCTCGCCGATTCCGCGCAATGGCATGGCGTACCGCTTAATTTGGCACCGATACGGCGCCATAAACCGTGGCCACACAAGCGCCGTCAGCCCAACCGCGCCAGCCCCCCGCACCAGCGATCGCACCCAGCGGCGGTGCAGCATGGCACGCTCCAGCGGACGGTGTCGCATGGCGGCGGCGATGGCGGGTTGCGGACGAAGCTCATTCATATTTTTTAGTGGTCGCTAAGTTTGGGATCCCAGGCTTGCATAATAACCACCGAACGCACCGGTAAGCCGTCGCGATAACGCGGGATAAAAGTATCAAGAAGCATGGCCAGTCGCGACGCCGCATCCACCGATTTATGCCCACTGGAGCGTAGAATTGTAGCCGAAATAACGTGGCCATCCTTGCCAATAACCAGACGCACAACCGGTGGCTTGGGCATGTCAATCTGATACTTCAACGACAGCATCGGCATGTGCCAGTCTTTCATCACCGGGCTGGGCGTATTAGCCGCGGAAGCCCCCCGCCCGCGAGCCCATCCGTGCACACGCCCGCGTCCCAAAAAGGCCACGCCAGGCTTGAGCAGTCCTTGCGGATGATACACCGGTTGCGAATCGTCCGTACTGGATGCCGCGCCTGATGCACCGCCTTGAATGATGCGAACCTTGTCGCCCTTGGCATAAACACCGGGTGTTGGAGCCGGCTTGAGATGCACCCGGTGCGGCTTTGCCGCAGGAATTTTTGGCGGAGCGAAGGCGGGAGTCCAAAGCGGTGTCGGCAACAGCGGCGGCGCGGTGGCCGCAGCCAGCGACTGATTAAGCTTTTGTTGTGCGGCGTGAGCACGGCTGGCCAGCGCGGCGTTGGGCAGGCCTGGCGGCTTGGGCATCCGCGATGGGGCTTTGGCAACCGAACGGACGGTTTGCGGATGCACAAAACCCGTTGGCCCTTGAATGCCGCCAATGGCGGTCGCGCGATCATCCGCCGCCACCGAGGCCGATACCCCTTGCCACGGAAGAAGCTTCGGCCGATAGTGCCACAGCATATACAGGCCCACAACCAAGGTCGCCTCAATCACTAGGGCCAGCGCCACCGCCACAAGCGAACTTATTGACACAACGCCCCCGGGGCGCAGTACAAATATCTTGCGGGTTTCGCTGGTCTCGGCAAGTTCGTCAAAATCTTGTGCTGAAAGCTCGGTAGCCCTTGGCACCAACGGGTCTACCATCTGGGCACGCGGCCCGCTAGCAGATACATCATCGAGTGCGGTTTGATTCGGCTCGGTGGATACCGAATGAGATTCTTCGGCGGCGGCAATCGGCTCACCAGCGGCCGCGCCGGCAACGCCAGCCGCCTCCACCGCAGGCAAGGGACTGGTTCTGAAACGGTCTGAAATCATCATGCCATCTCAACCACTTGCTCTACAAGGCCCTGCGGCCGCAAACCGATACCTGCCGAGCGCCCGGCCGCCGTTAGATAATCTTTACTATCTCATAACGCCGCTCGCCGCGCGGCAGGCTGACGCGCACGGTTTGCCCCACACGCGCACGCATGAGCGCTTCACCCAATGGGCTGCGGGCCGATACGTCCATGATGTCACTGTCGGCGTCGAAGGCGCCCTTGCCCACCTCGCCCACAAGGTGAAATGTTTCTTTTTGTCCGGTTTTTACGTCGCGCACCTCTACGGTGCTGCCCAAAAACACCATGCCTTCCGGTATATCCGCCGGGTCTACAACCGATGCGGCCCGCAGCCGCAACTCCAGGTCTTTAATGCGGGCTTCCAGCAGCGACATTTCTTCGCGCGCGGCATGGTAGTCGGCATTTTCGCGCAAATCACCCTTTTCACGGGCTTCGGCAATGCGCGCGGCTATTTGCGGGCGCATGTCAATCATGTCTTTTAGTTGCTGATCAAGCTTGGCTTTTTCTTCTTTGGTTAAAAGTTGCACTTCCATTGATGCCTTATACCTCTGTATAAACTCCGCATTACTAAAACACACGACGGCCTGCCAGGTTGCCGCAGCCCGCCACCGGTGAAAACCCCTTATGGTTAACCAAGGCCTAAAAAGTCTTTCATGTGCTGATCGTAAACATCCTGGGCAGCCGGTTCCGTAAGGTTCAGCCGCAGTTCGTTGATAACCTTCGTGCCCTGACGAATCCAAAGCTGAAAGCACGCATTGCATACACTGGCGTAAATCTGTTCGCCCAACGCCCCGCTGAACGGTCGCTCTTTCATCTTTGCCGCAATGCGTCCGCAGCGCCGACATTGAATATTACCCGCAGCCGAGAGTTCCGGTGTCAGGGTCTCCTGTACGGCCACGGGCACAACCGCGCCAAGTTGTTTCAGCATATCCGCCATTTCGTTGCGCGGCAGCATATCGCCGCGCTCCTCAGCCACCTTATAGCCGCGCGTCAGCGTATCAATGGCGCTGTCGCGGTCGCCTACGGCTATTTGCGACTTGGCCAACAGCGCATACGCAGGCGAAAGACCTTTATTCAGCGACACCGCCTGCATCAGCGCCGGCAGTGCCTCACGAGCCTGCCCGGCGTCCAAAAGGGCTTTGCCCAGTGAAAAAAAAGCCAGGTCATTCTGCGGATCGGCCAGAACCATATTACGAAACCGCTCGATTTTATCTGTTTCTTTCATGCTATCCTTTAAATACAATGCCCTGTTTAGTGTACCCGACCTGCAGGCCAGCCACCAAAGAGATCGCGGCGCCCGGTCCTGTAAAAAACAAAACGACACACAGCCGGTTGTCGCGGCTTAATTGCCAAAGCAACCGTGCTGGTCAACCATTCAGCTACTGACAACGCCCCCCACTTTAATACCCAGAGGGATGGTTTTGTACGCCGCCGCCTCTTCAGGCGTGATTTTATGCTGGCGATGCGCAAATACGGCGGGCTGTCGCTGCTGAAGGTCGGGAGCGCCCGGCCCGTCGTGCCTTTGCAGCACGGTGTAATATTGATTGCGCTGGGCGGGTATCCAGCCGCTATCGCGGATTAACCGGCATATCTGCGCCTCATTCACCCGGTGCGTTGTGCCGGCACTGCTCACAACGTTCTCCTCCATCATAATGCTGCCCATGTCGTTGGCGCCGAAAAACAGCGCCAACTGGCCGATCTTGGCTCCCATGGTAACCCAACTGCTCTGCATATTCTGAAAATTATCCAGATAAAGCCGGGCCAATGCCAGCATACGCAGATACTCGCTCGCGTCCGCAAGGCGCACCGTGCGCCCCTCGTCAAACTCAAATGGCTGGCCGGCATCGGGGTTCCATTTTCGCTTTTTATCGAGCGGCGTATTGTCCGGCTGATAGGGCCAGTGAATAAACGCCGTGTAGTGCGCCGGCGCGTGAGCCAGAGACCAGTCTTGTCGCTGACGCAGTCGCGATAGATGATCCAGCCGGTCTTCAATAGTTTCGATGTGACCAATCAACATGGTGGCGCTGGTGTGCATCCCCAGCTTGTGTGCTTCAGTCATGACATCCAGCCATTGTTCGCCCGTACATTTACCCGGGCCAATGCGCAGACGTACGCGATCCGCAAATATTTCTCCGCCGCCCCCCGGCACGGTGGCCAGGCCCCAATCCTTAAACATGCGGAGCAATTCGCTCACCGGCAGGCGAAAGAATCGCGCAAATTCGACAAATTCCGGCGGGCTGAACGCATGAATATGCACTTGCGGAAACCTGTCGCGGATGCTCGTAAGCAGTCCCTGGTAGTAGCTTAGCGGCAGGTCCGGGTTCATGCCGCCCTGCATCAATATTTGCGTCCCGCCGATAGCCACAAGCTCCGCAATTTTTTCGTGGATGGTCTCATAGCCCAAAGCATAGGCGTCCGCAGCCTGCGGGTCGTTGCGCTTAAATGCGCAGAAAGTGCATCGCGCCGTGCAGATATTGGTGTAGTTGATATTGCGGTCTATGACATAGGTGCGATAGTCTTGCGGATGAAGACGCTGCACCACGCCAAAAGCCCAGTTGCCGAGCTGCGTAAGCGTCGCCTGATGATACAATTCCAGAAACTGCTCATCCGTCAGCCTGGCCTCGCCCGATACCACGGCGGCGATATCAAAGCTTGGAGCGTAGGTCGCGGGGAGGTTTGCCTGCCGGGTTAAATCTTCTGTAAGTTTGCGAATCATCATCGTTCCAAATAAACATGGCCCTGCGGCCAAAAGCCCCAAGCTCGTTCACCTTTCAACGGGCCTTATCATAAGGTTTTAAGGCCTTTGCTCGCAATGGGACGGGGCGGGCGCAGAATTGTTGCCAAGCAATCAAAACCCTGCGAAACTACCTTCGCAGGTACGGCCGCAGGGGCGTGGCCATTTTTCCGGACGGCTCTGGGGGCGTCCCGAACGCATTCGGGATCTCCACCCGCCTTTATCCAGAAAACAGCGTCGCCCTGACCACAATTGGGCTATATTTTGGCGAGTTTTTAAGCTCGCACGAAAAAATTGCCACGCCCGGCCACAACCATGCAAAACGCAAGGATTTACCCAATGATAGATACGCACCACCACTTCTGGCGATACAACCCTACCGAGTACGGATGGATTTCCGATGCGATGAGCACCATCCGTCGCGACTTTTTACCCGCCGATTTGCATACTGAAATCCTCGCAGCCGGCGTGAACAGCGTTATAAGCGTACAGGCCCGACAATGCCTGGCAGAAACAAATTGGCTGCTCGACTTTGCCTCCCGCTATAAGTTTATCAGTGCCGTCGTCGGATGGGTTCCGCTTATCAGCCCCGATGTTGAGAGCCTGCTGCCCGAGCTTACCGCCGAACCCAAACTCCGAAGCGTACGCCATGTGCTTCACGACGAACCCGACGACAACTACATGCTTCGTGACGATTTCAACCGCGGCATCAGCGTCTTGGCACGGTACGATCTGGCTTACGACATCCTCATTTTCGCCAGGCACCTGCCGCAGACGATTACTCTGGTAGACCGCCATCCCGATCAAATCTTTATTCTTGATCACATCGCCAAGCCTGATATTCGCGCCGGCAAGCTCGAACCCTGGCGAACCCAACTGCGCGAACTGGCTCGCCGCCCCAACGTTTTCTGCAAACTCTCCGGGATGGTAACCGAGGCCGACTGGAACACCTGGACGCCCGCTGCACTCGCCCCCTACGCCCAAACGGTGCTCGAATGTTTTGGCCCCGACAGGCTAATGATCGGCTCCGACTGGCCGGTATGCCTCGTCGCCTGCGACTACACCCGATGGATTCGCACAGCCCGCGAACTCCTTGGGAAGTTAAGCGCCGCGGAACAGCATAAAATTGAACACGCAACCCCCATGCGGGCCTACCACATTCGCTGAACGCGGCGGCATCATCCACAATTTGAGGCAAAATTGAACGTCGCCCAACAACGAGCCACGCGATTAAGCCGCGTGGTCAAGCCTTTGTGCCCACCCCGGCCAGCGGCAGCGCCGCCGAGGCGCCCGGGCTGCGCCGGTAACGCATACATCTTGTCTGCATCGGCCAGAGTGTGAGATTCTGCGTTCCGCTTCAGAGCAAGGCAGGCAGCCAGCGCCTTGTACCCGGCAAAAGCGACTGGGAATGCCAATAAAATCGGCATGATCCCGGGCCGCCCGGAAAAATTGCCACGCCCGCCCTTCTCTGCAAGCAACGCATCGCTCTGCACTCCTCAATTCTGAAATCTTAAATCTTAATTCCTCAATAACCACCACAATCCCTCACCTGATCACCTGATCAACCTTTTCAACCACGGCGGTCGTCAACCATTGGCGAATCAGACCCAGCACCGATCGGTCGGCTATCCGACGCTCCAGGCATTTGATCAGCTTATCATGGGGTATCGTGTCAAAGTAGCTCTTCAGATCCGCATCGTACACTTCCGTGCGTCCGGCCCGGAGATTTGCTTCGACCTGTTTCAAGGCGTCGTGGGCGGACCGTTCCGGTCTGAACCCATACGAGCAGTCTTGAAAGTCAGCCTCGAAGATAGGCTCCAGTATCAGCAGTGCCGCCATCTGCACCACACGGTCTTTCACCGTCGGGATGCCCAGCGGACGTTGCTGGCCGTTGGCTTTCGGAATATACACCCGCTTCACCGGCTGGGGACGGTAGGTCTTGGTCATCAGTTCCCGCTGGATTTGCTCCAGCATTGCCGACGCGGCTTCCGGATTGGCTTCCAGAGATTCGATGCTTATGCCATCGAGGCCCGGAGCGCCTTTGTTCCGTCGCACACGCTGCCAAGCCCACCCCAGAACATCCATCCGGTAGATGCGGTCGTACAACGCATAAAATCTGAATTGCGGTTCACGTTTAGCCTTCAGGTATAGCTTCTGTCGCAGCAAGAAGACGTTCGGCGGAAGGCCGTCCTCGTTCTTCAAGAACGTATCGGGAA
This sequence comes from Phycisphaerae bacterium, assembly GCA_049965775.1. Classification (GTDB taxonomy): domain Bacteria; phylum Planctomycetota; class Phycisphaerae; order WQYP01; family WQYP01; genus JABEVB01. The sequence continues at coordinate 230 of JBMFVX010000026.1, read as the reverse complement.
TCGGCACTTTCGCTTTCTCCGTAGTGGCAGGCATTGGTGCCTTCAAGCGGGTCTCCTTTCTTTAACTTCGGCTTATCTTTGGCAGGGTTCCTTGGCTCCACGGGCATTACCCCGCTTCACAGCTACTACGAACCCATCCGACTTCCGTACCGGAACACCCTTGTGGTTATGGATTCCCACACAGTGCCGGGGCATAACCCCCGTCCGATTCGGACCTCTCAGTTCCCAGT
>JBMFVX010000025.1:0-29627 GCA_049965775.1 Phycisphaerae bacterium | reverse complement strand
ACTGCTGCGCCACGGCTTGCCCAGCCCAACCGCCGCCCCGCGCCCGCAAATATGCTAAAAGCTATTCGGCAGAGCTGGCTGCCTTTCGCTGCGCTTGTTAATTATGCGGTTTTTTATACAATACATGGCTTGTATTTTTGGCCTCGCGACAGCCTACCGGCGGCGTTGCGGCTTACACGGGCCAGGAACGGCCGGCTTATTCGCAACTAAGGAGTTTATTGTGCCTCATGTATGCCATTACACGGGCCGTAAAACAGCCATTGGCCGCCAGTGCACTTACCGCGGTAAAGCCAAGTATCTCGGTGGCGTAGGCATTAAAATTACCGGACGCTCTTCCCGTAAGTTTAAGCCTAACCTTCAGAAGGTGCGGGTAGTTATTGATGGCAAACCGGCCCGCGTTTGGGCGTCGGCCAAGGCCATCAAAAGCGGCTTGGTCACCAAGCGACTCGCCCGCCGACAGGTATATCGCAAGCCGGCGGCTGCTTCGGCAACTGCCTGAACGCCGTCATCGCGCCGGCTGTTGTCACAGGCAGACAGTTCAGTTATTTAAGTGCGCGAGGCCCTTCCCAACAGGCCTCGTTTTTCTTTATGACTGATGCTGGCTTGGTTTGATTATTCAGAGGTGCCGTCATGGCTAACACTCCGTCCAACTTGCTTGATGAAAAGCAGGTGCGTCATGTGGCCAAACTCGCTCGGCTTAAACTTACCGATGCCGATGTGCCACGGTTTTCGCAGCAAATTTCATCTATTTTACAATATATCGCGCAGTTGCAGCAGGTTAACACTGCCGGCTTTGAAGCCATGTCGCACCCCCTGCCGTTGAACAATGTGCTTCGCGAGGATGAAGTTAAGCCATCCCTGTCCGTGCAACAGGTGCTGCAAAATGCCCCATCCAGTGAAGGCCCGTTTTTTACCGTGCCCCAGGTGCTCGATGCAACCTTGGGTGGCGGCTAACCTTGTGGAGCCTGGCTATCATGAAACGCTTGTTTGAAACACATACCGACCGCAACGGCGCCGTTTTTGGCGGCTTGGCCACCATGGTCATGGCCTTATGCCTGCTTCTTGCCGGATGCCAACAATATGACACGCTTGACTACCAGCAGAACTTTAAGCCTTCGCCCCAGCCTCTCAACCCGCTGCGGCAAACGTCGGTAAACTGGTACTATCAGTCAACCCCCGTGATACCATCTCCAAAAGTCGCCGGTACAGCCGGCGAAGCAAATCAGTCCACGGCAAACGGCGGCCTGGCCACGACACAATCCACCGGCAAACAATCGCCGGCACCCGCTGCTCCCGGGCGCTATGTTTTTACGGTCCCCACCGATGTTACGCGCGTCAAACTTACAACGTCCAATCGCCAGCAATATCAGTTGTATTGGGGACGTCCCAAGCCTGATGATGTACCATTTATGACGCTGACCGCCGCTCGGCATCCGACGATGATGAGCCTCGCTGACATCCAGCAATTGCAGACGCGGCGTTATTTGTTTCATGGCCTGGTTGCCCACGAGTGGACGGGCTATACCGCCGGCATGAAGCCTTTTGCCGCGATCTTGCTAAGGCCATTGCACCACCAGCAGAAGCTATACGTTGTAACCATAGTTCCCAACAACAAGGTGCGCCGCGTGGCCGAAAAGATTTTGCAAAGCATACGCTACACACACCCGGCAGACTAAGCTGCCCGAAAACGCACCTCCATAAACACGCAGACAGGAACCCATATGGCATCTTTCATAAGCGCGTTAGAAATTCGAGATCAAATTGCCGCCGGCGCCATAACCGCCTCCGCCGCGACCTCGGCCACCCTGGACCGCATCAAACAGCTTGATAAAACCCTGCATGCCTACAACAGCACCTTTGAAGAATCGGCATTGCAGCAGGCCGCAAACATTGATCAGGCCCGCAAAGCCGGCAAACCGCTTGGCCCCCTGGCCGGCGTTCCGTTTGCCCTTAAAGACAACCTCTGCACCACTTTTGGCACCACCACCTGTTCGTCAAAAATGCTCCAGAACTTTCGCAGCCCCTACAACGCAACTGTGGTGGATAAACTTCAGGCCGCAGGCGCGGTAATTGTCGGCAAGACCAATCTTGATGAGTTTGCCATGGGCAGTTCCACCGAAAACTCCGCCTTTGGCCCCACCCGCAACCCATGGAACACCCAATGCGTCCCGGGCGGGTCGTCCGGCGGGTCGGCGGCGGCCACCGCTGCGGGCTTGTGCTACGCATCGGTAGGGTCCGATACCGGGGGATCTATTCGTCAGCCCGCCAGCCTCTGCGGCATTGTTGGGTTTAAGCCAACTTATGGCCTTGTATCGCGATATGGGCTTGTCGCTTTTGCCAGTTCACTCGATCAAATTGGGCCTATGACGCGCACCGTGGCCGATGCCGCCCTGGTGCTTAACGTAATCGCCGGCCACGATGCGCTTGACAGCACCAGTTGGCCCGATCCGGTACCCGACTACCTGCGTGATCTTGATGTGCCGCTGCGCGAAGTTCGCATCGGTCTTCCCGCGGAATTTGAAACCGAGGGCACCTCGCCCCAGGTAAACGAAGCCGTCAAGGCCGCGGTGGATTTCTATAAAAGCCAGGGCGCCAGAATTGTGCCGGTAGAGTTGCCGCATATGCGCTATGGCATCGCCGCGTATTACGTCATTGCCCCCGCCGAAGCCTCAAGCAATTTGGCCCGCTATGATGGCGTACATTACGGACATCGCACCGCAGCGCCGCAAGACCTTTACGATCTTTACGCCGCCAGCCGCGCCGAGGGCTTTGGCCCTGAAGTGCAGCGGCGCATCATGCTCGGCACCTACGCACTTTCGTCCGGTTATTACGATGCCTACTATGTGCGTGCCCAACAGGTGCGCCAGCTCATTAAGCACGACTTTGATGCCGCATTCAAAAAATGCGACTTTATTTTAGGCCCAACCTCGCCTACCGTGGCATTTGAAATCGGCTCTAAAAGCGGCGATCCGCTGCAAATGTACCTCTGCGATGTTTTTACCGTCACTTGCAACATTGCCGGCATCCCGGGCATGAGCATTCCATGCGGGTTTTCCACGGACGGCTTACCCATCGGCCTGCAGATTTTAGGCCCAACCTTCAGTGAAGCTCGCATGTTACGATTGGCCAGGCAGTACGAAGCGCATCACGATTGGCACAAGCGGCAACCACCCCTGCAATAACAGCCGTTCCGCGTAATAGCCGTGATTTTAACAGGCTCAAATAGGCCGCATGTGCAAAGCACAGGCACCCAAGCTGATAGCGGGCCTACGTTATACATGGCGGGCCTGCCTCTATGGCTCGGGACAGTGGCGTCGGCGGCCTTTTAACGAACAACTGATACTATGGTTTGCATCCACCGCGCCCTGTGGGTTAAACTGCAACGCATTGGCGAGGTCGGACAAGTTTTTTGTATTTTCTTGAGGGTACCGTCATGCGCACGCTAAATGCTCCAACCGACAAGCAGGCCGTCACGCCATCGCTCAAAATGGCGGTAAGCCCCGAGAGTTTGGCGGACCATCGCCGGCTTTACGACAAATACGTATGCAAAGCCCGCGAGCAGGCGGAAAAACTTAGAACCATTCAAATGAATTGCCGCAAGGCCATACCGCACGATGTGGCCAATCTTAAGCAGGATCATGCCTATGTTCTCGCGGCCATTCAAAACCACGACCTGTATTTTCCAATTCTCTCCGACAAACCAACCCAACCATGCAATGCCCTGCTTGACGCCATTGTTCAATCCTTCGGCAGCCTCGACGCCTACAAGGAAGACCTTCGTCAAACCGCGCTTTCGGCCCGGGGCTGGGTGTGGACTGTCCTTTGCCTCGATTCGGGCAAGCTCTGGAACTTAGGAGGCGCGCAAACCGGGCAGGTGCCATTTTGGAAGGCCGCACCGCTGCTCGCCATAGATTTATATGAACATGCCTACTTTTTAGACTACGGCAACCACCGTGCCGCCTACATAGACGCGGTTCTGGCTCATCTCAATTTTTCGCCCGTAGATGCGCTATTCCATCAGGCCCAGCGCATCAAACTGGCAATGGCGTCGTAAATTGCACCCGGTGACATCGTTGAGCACTTCACCGGCAGCAGATCACTGCAATTTTATCCTCATTACGGTACACTTACATGTATTATGAAGCAGGGTACTGATGCACAACGTGATTCGGACTATCTTGAGATCATTCGATCGTCTCTGCGCATTTGCCTTGACTACAAACCCGCGTTTGGCCAGGGCCGACATGGCGGCATCACCCTCAACCAATTCCAGCAGCTTTACCAGCAGGATGAGTTTTATGCCTGGTTTGGCTTAGATTCGCCCTTGGTCTATAAAGCACACAAGGTGTCAGGCGGCATGACCTCAATTTATCGGCAGGTCGGGATGGCTTGTCAACTCTTGTTTAGCCGAATCCTCCAAGACGCCCTCGGGATTTCCACAGCCGATGCCCAGTGGTCGTACCAGATACCCGCTGGCAAAGGCAAGTCACGCAAGCTTTCGCTCGATGGGCGGATCCCACTTGCAGCTCTGGCGACTACTCAGAGCCGCTCCGCCGTACAGTCTTGGCTTGGCGAGGCTGCCACCCGACTCGGCGTTGAGAAAAGAATAGCCGCAGGACTCGATGGCGCGGTATTCGAGGTTCGCCAAGGATATAAAAGCAACGACGCCAAACGGCAAAACGCCGATGTTGCAAATGCGTCGAGCGCCTACATGTACCGTTACCTGCCGGTTATGGTCGTGTTTTCAGTCCAGATTCCCACTCCATTGGCCGAGCGTTACCAACGAGCCCGCTGGCTCATTCTTCGCGGAACCTCTCACGGCTCGTCAGTTGATTCAACCTATGTGTTCTGCCGTGAAATCTTGGGTTACAACCTTGGCGCATTCTTCAAGCGCAACTCATCGGCCATAAAGCAGGAAACCATGTCGGTTTTTAAGGGATTGCTCCAATGAAACCGGGGTTATTTGAAAATATCGCCGTGCATCCCGCCGCCACGTACAGCCTCGGGCGGAAAGACCACCTGACTTTCAGGGGAAATGTGGCAGGCGGGCGACATGGCTGGCTGCGGCTTACGCCTGCCTACTCACTGAATCTAGTGAATAGCCTGCTGGGCGATCTTGGTCCGGACGATCGGGTGCTTGAACCATTCTCCGGCACTGGAACTACACCGCTTGCGTGCGCCACCGCTGGTATCCCGTGTGAAGGAGTAGATATCAATCCATTTCTCGTCTGGCTTGGCAGCCTCAAGCTAACCCGTTTCAAGGACAATATGGGTGCATTCGTTCTGGAGGCATCCCAACAAATTGAGCTCGAAGCGCGTAACCCCAGCGCTGCGGCGTGGCGGCCCGATATTCATCAAATTGAAAAGTGGTGGGATGAGCCTACGCTTAATGCCCTCGCATCAATATGCGCAGGCATAAAGAGCAGGTATTTGAACCTGCCTCCCGGAGTCGGCGATCTGCTGCATGTCGCGTTCTGCCGCGTCATGATTGCAACAGCCAATGTTACTTTTGGGCACCAATCAATGTCCTTCAACAAAACCGCCCCGTGCAATGCCGCCAGCTTGTTAACGGAGAACCCCGTGCAGTGCGCACACCGAGTAGCCCAAGCCTTTTCTATCGCGGCGAGAGATATTGTCGCCGACCTGAAAATCGCGCCCCCGCTGCTTGAGGCCTCCGTGGTTCTTGGCGACTCCCGTAATCTGCAAGCGATCTTCCCAAAGAAACGATTTAACACAGTCATCACCTCCCCGCCTTATCCAAACCGTATGAGCTACATCAGGGAACTTCGGCCTTACATGTACTGGCTTGGCTTTCTGTCGGATGGCCGCGCTGCGGGAGAGCTTGATTGGAAAGCCATTGGTGGAACATGGGGGTGCGCAACGAGTATGTTGAATACTTGGGCTCCAAATCCTAAGGCGAACATCCCCTTCCCCGAATTTGAAACCATCGTCGCTTCTATTGGCGAAGGCCACGCCTTGCTAGGTCGTTATGTGCACCGTTACTTCGAAGATATCAAGATGCACCTCCTGAGTCTGCGCGAAGTTCTCGTACCACGAGCCCTATGCCATTACATTGTGGGCAATAGCAAATTTTACGAGACCGTGCTCCCCGTCGAACAGATATACGCCGCCCTTTTTAGAGACGCTGGATTTGTAAACATAGGCATCGAGACCATTCGCAAGCGAACCTCAAAAAAGGAATTATACGAATTTATCGTGCACGCCCAAATGCCGGCATAAACCTGTCGCTGCTTACGGCGACTCGGGATGATTGCGGCAGGCTTCGATATGCTCCAATGCATGCACCGGACCTTCGGCTGCCTTCATGCCGGGGCAGCGCTCGGCAGCTAAATCCCACGAATGGGGACTCTTTAAGTTTTGATTCCAAAACGGCCAGGTGCGGCACTGCGTCGGTCGCACTGGATATATACCGCACATGGCTTTGCCATTCTCACGGCGCAAAAATATGCAATCGTAGTTGCGGCGTTCAGTCAGGCTGAAACCCTCCGGCAACCGGCGCACATACTGCCCCGTGAACTTATCCAAAGGTAAATCCAGAAACTTTGCTATGCGCAGCATATCGGCATAGGTGAGCCACACAAAACCCGGTCCGCCGGTACAGCAGTTGCCGCATTGTGTGCAGGCAAAACGCAAACCGTCCGCATACCAAGGCTCCGCCGAGCCGGTGCCGGCTTGTGGTATCTGTGGTAATGCAATGGGCTTGCCATCAGTCATGCCAATATACTACACCAAGTACCGGTACCAATTACACAACCTTAATGTCGTCACGCGCCCCTTCGAGCCCTGGCTGCGGCCCACCCCATAAACTCGCCGTAACCGTTCACGAACAGGCGAGACCGGGCAGGCTGATAGCCCGCACCACAAAGGGGGAAGCCTTGTTTGCGGGGTGCGCAGGAACAATCGCAACCGGCTCAACGCGGGCCATTCGGGGCGGCCATGAACGGGTACCACTCGCCCAACAAGCCAAATGGCGCGGCAATCACGCCATCAATGTGCCGCGTCCTTGGTAAGCAGCAATACCTTGCCAGAGGCCAGCTCATAACGCGCCGCGACAATTTTCAGCTTGCCTGCTTTGATGTCTGCTGCGAGCGTAGCATTTTTGGCCAATACGCTGGCCTGCAGCTCGGCATTTTTATCTATAGCGTGGGTAAACATGTCGCCTGGCTCACCCCGTGCGGCCGCCACCGCCGGCTCGATGCGGCTTACGACCGCAGTCAGGTCTGGACTAAACTTGCCCGGCTGCATCGCAGCCTTCACCGCGCCGCATTGGTCGTGCCCCAGCACCATAATCAGGTGCACATGCAAGTGCTCGACCGCGTACTCGACGCTGCCAACGGCGGCCGGGTCTACCACTTCGCCCGCCAACCGCACCACAAACAGCCGGCCAAGCCCCTGGTCAAAAATAACCGCCGGCGGTACGCGCGAGTCAGAGCAAGAAACAATCACGGCAAAGGGATGCTGGCCCGCCACAAGCTCACCGCGCCGAGCAGAAGACTGATCCATGTGCAGCATTTGGCCATGCACAAAACGCTCGTTACCTGCCATGAGGCGAGCGAGCGGGTCTGTTGGTTGCGCCAGCGTTGCGGCGGCAGGCGAGGCCTGGCCCGCAGCGGCCCCCGCACCAGTTTGTTGGCTGCACGCTGCCATCAACAGCAGCGCTGCCACAGCAGGAAGGGTCAACAATGCCCGAACGATATTGAGCCAACCTAATCGCCTTGGCAGTTGCATATGGCCTCCTTTTATTTGACCTTCAGGCCATTCAACCCATCATGACGTTCAGCATTCAACCATCACAAATAGGCCAATAGCCTCTCACATTTTCAAACGTATTGTACCGAGCCTCCCCGCCGGTCCGCTATCGGTCCGCCCCAGGCGGCTTGTCGGGCTTAAGGCGGGCGATGGCCCGCAGACGGGCTGCGGCATGATCTACCACGGGCTTGGGGTAGTCGCTGCCGCAAACGCAGCGGCAATCGCGTTGCAGAGCCGGCGGCATAAGCCAAGGCTCATGAACAAACTTTGTGGGTACATCTTTAAGCACGGGAAGCCAATGGCGCACAAAAGCGCCATCAGGGTCGTAGCGTTGTGCCTGCAAAATCGGGTTCATGACACGAAAGTAAGGAGCCGCATCATTACCGGTGCCGGCGCTCCATTGCCAGCCGCCAACATTCGCCGCCTGGTCATAATCTATCAGCCATTGCATAAATAGCTGTTCGCCAATGCGCCAATCCACATCCAGGTCTTTGGTCAAAAACATGGCGACAATCATGCGCAGCCGGTTGTGCATCCATCCGGTTGCCAAAATCTGTTTGATGGCCGCGTCTATTATGGGGTAACCTGTGGCGGCGGTTTTCCATGCAGCCAGGGCGCCAGCGTCATTGGTCCATGCAATGTCGGCATACCGCATCTGAAACGCCTGGTTTACCGTCCGCGGAAAATGAAACAAAATCATTTTATAGAACTCGCGCCAAATCAGCTCCGAGAGCCAGGTATCGCACCCAGCCAGCGCGCCAGGCAGAGGCTTACCCCGCCCCGCCGCACTCTGTGCAGCCCGCACCGCGTCAAAACACTGCCGCGGCGATACGGTACCGCAACTCAAATGAGCCGATAGCCGCGAGCATCCCTCCCGCGCCGGAAAGTTGCGTTCATTTTGATAGGCATAAACCGCCTCTCCGCAGAAAAACTCCAGCATTCGTGCACCGCCGCTCTCGCCTGTCGCCACCTGAAGCTGGACCGGCTTAAAGCCCAGCGATGAAGCCGTCGGAATTTTTCCGCCGACCGTTAATACGCGAGTTGGCTTTTTGGGCAGCCCCCGCGGCACCTGCGGCTGAGCGGTAAGCTTTGCCAACCAAGCCCGCTTGTATGGAGTAAAGACCGTGTAGGGGCTTTCCGAACCGGTTAGGATTTCAAACTCCTCAAAGCCCACAGCATCTTTATAACCCCGACATTTTATGCCCAGCTTCTCGCATTGCTCAGAGAGCCGCCGATCTTGTGCTATTTGCATCGGCTCATAATCTTTGTTAAATGTAATTCCGGCAACGTCAAGTTTTTGCGCAAGCTCCACCACTGCTTTTACCGGGTCGCCGTCGCTTAGCACATGCAGATTAATGTTGTGCCTGGCCAGCGTGCGGGCCAACTCTGCCACCGCCTCAAGCCAAAATGACGCCTGAAATGGCCCTATTTTATTGCTGTCGGCCGCAAACCATCGCTTATCAATTACAAAGATGCCGGCCACCGCATCGCCCGCCTGGCATGCCGCATACAACCCGGCATTGTCGCGCAAGCGCAGATCACGTCTAAACCAGTGCAGCCATGCCGCCATCCAAACGCTCCCAAGCCAACGTAACGCATTGCGGTGTCGGCACTCGCCAATCACACCGATCTTTCGCAGAGCCTGTTACAACAAAAATACCGCCGCCGCCACAACCGTCGTCCACAGGCCATGCTTATCGCCTTCGGCGGTCTGCACGATGTTGCGCGTTCGCACAATGTTGCCGCTCATGCGGTAAATTTCTTTTCGCTCATCGTAGTTGCGAGCTGGGTCAAACTCTATGCCCAGCGTGGTGGCCAGCATGGTGGCGGCCATGTCTTCAACGAAGTCGCCGATTTTTTCCTCGGTCATGCCGTAACCCTGATGCCGACTTATGTATCCATATTGATCGCGAATGGGCATCGCCACGCCAATGCCCGCGCACAGCAAGCGATTAGGCTCATCCGAACTGGACTCACTCACCACGCTGAAGGCAATTTGTCCCGGAATCAGATGCTTTAAGCCGTCGCTTAGCGTCACAATTTTGCACTTCGAGGGCAAAATGCCTGAAACCTGAACCAGATTAAACTTTTCAACCCCCGCATGGCGAAATGCCAATTCCTGCGACTGCGGCAAATATTTGTGCCGCCCCACGCCCTTGGTAAAAAACACCTTAGTTGGAATTGGCGCCGTCCATTCATGAGCCATGAATTACTTCTCCAATGTTGTTGCCTGTGGCTTTCGGCTTGATCGCTTTACCATCCCACGCCCGATCTGCCACCGCCGGCAAGTAACCGCTGAACATCATCGCCAGCACCAACGCCAGCGAAGACCATAACACCACATCAAACACATTGACATAATGCCTACCATTATGCCCCAGCACCTTGGCTATGTCGCTCGTCCACAACATAAAAAATGCAGTCAACCCCAGTGCACCCCAAGCTCGCCCGCGTGCCGCCGGCGAGGCCTCGGCATCCGCGGCAATCATGCCGACCGCCATGAGCGCAAAAATCAGCGTTACGTAGTGCGGCACCCAGGTGCGCTCCGAAGCCCACAACATAAAGGCGCCGACGCAAGCGATTTCCATCACATACCGCCTGCAGCGAAAGCTCGGCATTGCGCGCCGCGCCCACCAGGCCCCGCCAACCGCCAACATCAGCAAAATGCCGCGGCTGATCCATTCCACCGCACCGGACGAAAGATTTACAATGTTAATGTAGTGCGGCTCGGTTAGTCCATGCGGTTTGTTAACCCAGGCCGGAGAATGCGACAGCAATCGCTTAACGAACTCCGGTATTGATTCACCATTTGAAAACTTGACTGCTCCATGCACCAAATACGGCTTAAGCATCATATGCGACCATTGCCCCAACCAGGCTATGTTCTGCCGCCAGGAAAAGACCATTGCCGGCACCGCAAACAGCCACAAGCCAATACCCGCAAGCAGCCATGCGGTAATTCGCCAGCGTCGCCGATAAACAAAAAAAGCCACAAACGCCAATGGCGTAACCTTAATACATATCGCCATGGCCACGAGCAGGCCGGCGGCGGCATCTGCCCAGCCAGTTTCAACCTGCGCCATCCATAAACCTGCGGCAAGCGGCAGCAGCATAAGCAGGTTCATCTGCCCTTCCTGCACATCACCAATGACCGGAAAAAACCAACCCGCACACACCAGCAGCAGCACCGGCAAAGGCACGTCGCCTCCCGCCCGCCGTACTATGGAAAGCGCCAGCATAAATATGCCAATAATCATGACGGCCTTGGTCAGCACCCAGGCCGCCTGCGCGTTGGGCCGCGAGAGGTGCGTGTATGGGGCTACAAAAAGCATTGCAAACGGCGGCAGCGGAAAGCGTTCGCTTGTATACGGTTTATGCTGATACAAAAATCCGGGCAATACCTTCATGTAAGAATCAAAGGCGTCAATATGCTCATGCCGCCCCATATTGTGCTGAATTTTATGATGCGCCTGCACCGCCAACACAATCACGCCAATCAGCACAACCAACACGCCGACAATCAAAGGCAAATGCGGCTTAAGGCCGACTCGTGGCACATCGTTTTCCAAAAGAATGCTCCGCACGCAGCCGAGATGATTCTCAACTCAACGGCAACGGCAAAAATTGTATCGTGCCCGCACAGCGTTGCAATGCCTCGCGGATGGCAGCGTCGCGCCTCGCCCAATGTAAAAGCCCGCCTGCGCTGTATGCTCCGGGCCGTCGGCGTTAGAATACATGCAATGGCGATGTACCTTCATGACGATGCCGTGTGCCTGCGCGCCGGCGATTTTTCCGAAACAAGCCAAATCGTCGCGCTGTTTGCCAAAACCCATGGCCGCATCAGCGCCATCGCCAAAGGATCTAAAAGGACGGGCGGCAAAAGCCCGGGGGCATTTTCCGGCCCGCTCGATCCGCTTTGCCGCGGCGAAATCGTTTTTATCGCCGCTAAACACGCCGGCGAACTTGCCACACTTACCGCATGGAACCTGGCCGACCCGGCCCAATATCTCCGCCGCAACTGGCGGGCTTGGCTGGCGGCCCAGCTAATGGCTGAGGTAACGCTCGCCGTTCTGGAGCCGCACGACCCGCACCCCGAACTGTTTTTAGAACTTCAAGTAGCTCTCTTGCACTGCCACAACCTCCGTATGTCGGCAGCTTATCTCAAGGCAGCCCTGTCTGCGGCGGGCCTGCAGCCACAACTTGACGCATGTCGCCGCTGCGGCCAACTGCTGACCCAAATGCCCAGCGATGCTTCTGTTTGGTTTGCTCCGACGATCGGCGGCATGTTTTGCCATGACTGCCGTCACAACGAGCGTGCTATTACGACCACGGCTCCCGTGCTTCGCGCACTCGCCCGCCTGCCGGCTCCAACCGCTCTGCAAACCGCCCCGCCTCCCGCACGCCCGGCTGACCCGGTTGCAGTGCTCGATGCACTACGTTTGCTTGTGGCACAAATTCAAACTTTATCCGAACGACGGTTGCATACCGCCGAATTTCTGCCGATGATCTGCGGCATTGACCGCAATGCCGGTTCGCCGGATGCTGCGGGCGTATTGGGCCTTGCGCAACCTGCAATCAACAGCACAAGCGAGCCGGCACCATGAACAGACCATCGTCCTCGCAGACCACCACCGGCCCACTCGACGGGCCTTCGGCAACTACCCCTGGTATGTCGGGCTTTGTGCCGGTTACTCTGCTCGTCGGCGTGCTCCTGCTTATCGCCGGTGCGCTAATCGGCTACGCTTTAATTGTTTCAGGCGTTGCCGTCGCACCATTTGCCGAGCTGCTGCGGGTTATTGCGGAACTCATCCTGGGCCTCTGGCTCATCAGCGGGCTTGAACATCGCACAACATGGTGGCTCGCCACGCTTACTTTTCTCGCGTTTGCCGGTTACTCGGCAGTGCGGTTCTTTGCCGGCAAAGCAACGTGCGGCTGCTTTGGTATGGTGCATGTTCATCCTCTTTACACTCTGGTAATGGACTTGGTAATTCTTGCCGGGCTGGTTTATGTAAAGCCAGCGCTTAATTTAACAAAAAAGCCCTCGCGGGCGCGGCCCGTTCTGGCGGTATTTCTTGCCTTGGCACTCACCGCGCTGGGTGGCTGGGCCATTTATTACTACCGCCCCGCAACGCTTCACAGCAGCGGCAAACTGACGGGAGGTCACGGCGTGGTACACTTTGAACCTGCCGCATGGGCCGGCAAACCGCTGCCGATAGCTCCCTGGCTTCATGCAGGAGACTTGCTAAATCACGGGCACTGGCTGCTGGTGTTTTATCATCACGACTGCCAGGTATGTATTCATGCCATTGCCGGGGTGGAAAAGCGCCTCTCGCCGGAGCAACTTCACCATTTGGTGCTGATCGAACTCGCTCCCTTTGGAGCTTTGCCCGTAAAGTTGCTGCCCAAGCCGGTACATCACTTGCGGCTTGGGCAAAATCGAACATGGCATTGTGCGATCACGCCGCTGCTGGTAGATGTACACAATGGAGTCGTCCAGCAGACCAGGCTTTACGCCGCCGGCCCGTGGAGCGGGTTTTGAACCAACCGGGTAAGCTGCCGTACAATCATGGTTGCTTTGGAGATAGCGTATGTTTCTATGTCGTCATTTTCTTGTTGCCGCCGGCGCAATTGCTTTTGTGGGTGCGGCGGCATTTACCGTTGCGGCACTGCCGGCGCCCATCCTTTCAATTCACAGCGATCCATTGCCCCAACCCGCAGCTACCGCCACGCCAGCAGCCACATGGATGCCGCACCCGGACCCTGACAACCTGCGAAACACCATTACCGTGCAGATTGTTAAACATTCGGAACCGGCCATTGTCAGCATCTCGGCCAAAAAGCTCGTAACTCAGCGAGTAAATCCCTTCGGCAACAGCATGTTTATGCCACAGTTCAACTTTGGACCGCTGGTACGTGTGCCGGCCAATTTTTTGGGCAGCGGCTTTATTATTCAAAGCCAAGGCTATGTCGTAACCAACAACCATGTGGTCAACCAAGCCCGCGAAATACATATCCAACTCGCCAACGGCCAAAAGTATTCCGCCCATGTTGTCGGGGCCGATCCGGCCATTGACCTGGCCATTTTAAAAATCAACAGCACCAGCGCATTTCACACGCTGCCGCTGGGCCTCTCCAATGATCTGATGATTGGCGAACCCACGATTGCGGTTGGCAACCCGTTTGGCTACAGCCAAAGCGTTAGCTCGGGCATAGTGTCGGCCATTCATCGGCAAATTCAGGAACCCGATAATCCCAAACCCCTCACCAAACTTATTCAAACCGATGCTGCCATCAACCCCGGCAACTCGGGCGGTCCGCTCCTTAACGCCTACGGGCAAGTCATCGGCATTAATACCGCCATTCGCGGCAACGCCCAAAACATCGGCTTTGCCATCGGTGTGGATCGCCTCGAAAAATATCTCCCCACGCTCATGAGTCCGGCACTCGTCAACGGGCTTGACATTCCCATTAAACTCGCCGCGGTTCGCTCAATAACCGAACCCGCGGCCATTATCGAGCATGTTGTGCTGGCCGGCACCAAAGGCCCCGCCATCGAAAGCATTGATGGTACGCCAACGCCAACGCTTGTAGACGCCTGCGCAGCGTTGCTGGCAGTAAAGCCGGCTCAAAAGGTTGTTGTGATTCACTTTGCCGATGGCTCAGTAAAGCAATATCCCGTAAGCATCCTTCCGCCCTCACCCGTGGTCACAAAAGCCCGCAAGCTGCTCGGCCTTGGCTTGGTACAAATGACGCCGGCTCTCGCCCAGCGATATGGCATGCAGGTACAGAGCGGTCTTCTTGTTAAGCTCATCGAAAAAAACTCTATCGGCGCCCGCGCCGGCTTGGAACCCGGCGATGTGATCGTGCAGCTTGGCCCCTACCGAATTCGCACTCTTCATGATCTAGGCATTCTTTTGCCGCGTCTGCCCGCAACCGGTCGCGTTCGCATTCTAGTTGTGCGTAACGGCAAACTCGGTATGGGCGTTTTGACCTTTCCGTAGCAGCGCCGAGGCGCCCTGCATCCATCTTTTGACAGGACCCTTGGCAAGTTCCGCGACATCTATAAATTCGTGTGCACAGCTTGACTTACCCTCTCATTTATGCGAGCCTCTTTTATTGAGATCGGCTTAAAGTTCCCGCCGACGTTTTTGGAGACTTTGTATGAAAAAAACAGCGAAAGCATCTTCTGCGACCGCTCTTTTGGCCACGGCCGCATTGACCGGCATTGCTGCGGGATCGCTACATGCCGCAAATGCCACCAGCGGCGTTAAGACTGCCACCAACATCCATGCGGGCATTGCCGCTTTAGACGCCGCCTCCGGCTCCAACGACAAGGGTAAAAGCTCTTGTGCAAGCTGTAACGCACCGGCACCGTCCAAATAAGCGCGGCCCTGCGGTAACTGCCACGGCACATGTATTGCACTACCCTCGTTAGCACATAAAATTGTTGGAGGTATGGGCAATACGCCTCGCCATAGTGCCGGCCGCCACAGCCTCAAGCAATTATGAATTCTTTAAAAAGGGGTCACAGCCCATGGCAGATGAGCCTCAAAAAACCACGCCATCTCATGGGCAAACGCCTGTGTTACCGGAAGCGGCTCGCATGAGCGACCCAAAGCAGGCCGCTCGCTGGCGTGCTTGGGGACCCTACCTTAGCGAGCGTGCCTGGGGCACCGTCCGTGAAGATTACTCCCCCGACGGCAGCGCTTGGACTTATTTCACCCACGACATAGCCCGTAGCCGCACCTACCGCTGGAACGAAGACGGCATCGGCGGCATTTGTGATGAACAGCAGATACTCTGTTTTGCCCCGGCTTTTTGGAACGGTCGCGACCCAATCCTAAAGGAACGCATGTTTGGCCTTACCAACCAGGAAGGCAACCATGGTGAAGACGTCAAAGAACTCTGGTTTTATCTCGACAACACCCCTTCCCACAGCTACATGAAAATGGTGTATCGCTACCCGCATGCCGAGTTTCCGTATCGGCAGCTTGTGGAAATCAACCGGCATCGCGGACTCGATCAGCCCGAGTACGAAATCGCCGACACCGGCGTATTTGCCGACAACGCTTTTTTCGACATTACGCTTGAATACGCCAAGCGCGAGCCAGGCGTCATTTTGTTTCGGTGCAGCGCCAAAAACTGCGGCAAAAACCCCGCCGTTCTTCATGTGCTGCCCACCCTCTGGTTTCGCAACACCTGGTCTTGGGGCGCGGTACCCGGCAAAGAACCGGTTATCCGCTGGCACCATACCAACAATCCGCGGCAGGCGGCATTGCACGCTCAGCGACTCGATAACCGTTCGCTGTATCTCTACGCGCTCGAGCCGCTTGAAACACTCTTTACCTTCAACGAAACCAACCGCAAAAAACTCTGGGGCGTTTCGAACACCCATCCAGCCGTAAAAGATGCTTTCAACGATTTTCTTGTCGGCGGGCAACACGACGCCCTCCACGCCGAACCTTGGGGAACAAAAGTTTCCCCGCACTATCAATTGCGACTGGCGCCGGGTGCAACCCAGCAAATTATGATCGTGCTTTCCGAAAATCCTCTAAACAATGCCTTCGACCAATTTGAAGAACTTTTTACCCGCAGAATTGCTGAAGCCGATGCCTTTTATGCCGATATGCTTCCTCAAAGTTGCGATCCGCGGGTACGACCGGTACAGCGGCAGGCTATGGCCGGTTTGCTCTGGAGCAAACAATTTTACAACTACGATGTGAACACCTGGCTCCACGGCGACAGCGGAGATAAGCCACCGGCCCAGCGACTGTCGGGCCGTAACCGCCATTGGCCCCATTTTAAGGCTCACGATGTCATCATCATGCCTGATAAGTGGGAGTATCCCTGGTTTGCCGGTTGGGATTGGGCTTTCCACTGCCTTACCATGGCGTATGTGGATATCGAGCTTGCCAAACAACAGCTCGAACTCGTCTGTTCCGAGCGCTTTCAAAATCTTTCCGGCGAGTTGCCGGCTTACGAATGGTCATTCGACGATGTTAACCCGCCTGTGCAGGCGCTGGCCGCCTGGCGCGTGTACAACAGCGACAAACGCCGCCGCAACGGCCAGGGCGATTTGGCTTTTCTCGAACGCATGTATCACAAACTCTTGCTGAACTTTGTTTGGTGGGTCAACCGCAAAGACAGCCATGGCCGCAACGTGTTTGAGGGCGGCTTTTTGGGGCTTGATAATATTTCTGTTTTTGATCGCAGCCGCCCCCTGCCCGTCGGCCAGGCGCTGGAACAGGCCGATGCCACCGGCTGGATGGGATTGTTCTGCCTCAACATGATGACGATCGGCATGGAGCTTTCGCAGCACGACCCCGTGTACTCACACCTGGCTCTGAAATTTTTGGATCACTTTGTGGCCATATCGTCGGCTATTAACTCCGCCGACAATTCCGCCACCTCCCTTTGGGACCCCGATGATGGCTTCTATTACGACACCATTACCAGCAGCGCCATGGCCGCCCCCATACCCGTTCGCCTGCGATCGCAGGTAGGGCTAATACCGCTGCTGGCCGTGCAAATTCTCGAAAAAAGCTGGTTCGACAAACTCCCCGCGTTCCGCGACCGCTGGGATTCAGAAGTTATTAATCGGGCCATCGGCAACGACAGCATCTCGTGCACCTGGTCGGCGGATAAATCGCACTGCCTGCTGGGCATTGCCAGTAAAGAACGTCTGGAACGCGCTCTCTTGCGCGTCGTGGATGAAAACGAGTTTTTATCGCCCTTCGGTCTGCGCTCGCTGTCGCGCTATCACCGCGATAATCCTTATATATTGTCCTTTGATCATCAGCGGTGGGAAGTGCGCTACGAACCGGCTGAATCGCGATCCGGTGTTTTTGGCGGCAACTCCAATTGGCGCGGCCCCATCTGGTTTCCAACGGCATACCTGCTCATTACCGCCCTGCGAACCTACCATCGCTTTTATGGCGATAGTCTTACCCTGCCTTGGCCCGGCCGCCCCAACGACCGCATCAATCTTCTGCAGCTTTCGGAAGAAATCGCCCGACGAATGATTTCGATATTCCTGCCGGACGCCGACGGCCGTCGCCCCGTGTTTGGCGACCAGGCTTTGTTCCGCAATAACCCGCTCTGGAAAGATATGGTGTTGTTTCATGAATACTTCAACGGTGATAACGGCGCCGGCCTGGGGGCATCACACCAAACCGGCTGGACAGCCCTGGTCGTACAGCTTGTTGACTATGTGACGCGCAACTATACCCACACCGGAGGGTAGCGCCGCCGGCTGGATCCAACAGCCCTCGGCCGCCCAACATCAAACCAAAAAAAACGCTAAAATAGACCTAGTGCTCTGTCACACCCAAAAATTAGGATTGACGGAGGGCCAAGGGGTTGGAGGCGCGAAGCGAGGAGGATTGTGTATGGGAACATACATTGACGACGAGCGCCAAAGCCTACAGCCCCTTGGCCCCCGCCAGCAGGGTTGGCCGCAAACGCCCCATCTGTGGCGCCAGAGCGGCTCAATGGGTCTACGGACCCGGTTTTCGCCGCGGGCTCCTTGCAGCTGGGGCGTTTGCGACCAATCAATCCTAATTTTTGGGTGTGACAGAGCACTAGACTGCGGCGTTTAGCGCTGCGGCAACGCACACAACACAGGAACCCTGGCAGAATGGCACAACCCATTGTTCATCGCCCTTGCACCATCGGCGCATTTAGCTTGCCTTTGCCGGCCATGCAGGCAGGCCTTGCGGGCTATAGCGATATGGCCATGCGCGTTGTGGCGCGGCGGCGCGGCTGCCCCTATGCCGTCACCGAGGCGCTGCTCGACCGGGTACTCATCAGCGGTGGACGCGGCCGTGAAAAGGGAGCCATCCTATGCGATGACGACCATCCCGTTGCAGGGCAGCTTATGGGCAGCGAGGCTGATGAAATGGCCGCAGCGGCGAGCATCTTACTTGCCGCCGGCTTCGATGTCATTGACCTTAACTTTGCCTGCCCGGTACGCAAAGTCATGGGGCGATGCCGCGGCGGTTATCTGCTAAGCGACACCGACCAGGCGGTGGCTATCATGCGGGCCGTCCGCGATGTTGTACCCGGCCCGCTTACCATGAAGATGCGCCGCGCACTCGATGAATCCGCCCAAGCAGCCGATAATTTTGACTGCATTATGCAGGAAGCTCAACGACTGCAATTTGCCGCCGTCGCCGTTCACGGTCGCACTGTAGAGCAAAAATACACCGGCTTGGCCAATCGGCATTTTTTGGCTGCGCTCAAGCGTCGTTATCCAAACATGACCCTCTTCGGCAGCGGCGATGTCTTTACCGCGCAAGACGCTCTGGCCATGTATCAGCAAACCGGCCTCGACGGCGTCTGGATTGCCCGTGGTGCCATCGGAAACCCTTGGATATTTACTGAGTTTGCCGCCCTGCTCGCCGGCCGCCCTCTGCCTACGCCTCCAACCATCCATGAGCAGCGCGAAGCCTTGCTGGAGCATTTTTCGCTGGCGGTAAATATTTACAACGAAGCTTCGGCGTCCCGGCAAATGCGCAAAATCGGCATTAAATACTCCAAGCTTCACCCCCAGGGCTCTGATGTTTGGCGCGAGTTTATCGCCGTAAAATCGCAGGCGGATTGGTACGCCGTTCTCGATCGCCACTACCATCACGATGGCCCGGGCGTACGACCACCCAGCGTACCCGACGCACAAGACATGTTTAAAGATGGCTGCGATGCCCCCCTCCCCGATGCCGCTGCAACTGCTGCTGCGGAGGTCGCCCTTTGAAAAAAACGCTCCACCCGCCCTGGCCAAACGGCCCGCAGCACATCTTGATCATCAAGCCCAGTTCACTTGGCGATGTAGCCGCCACACTGCCCTTGCTCTGCGACCTGCGGCGTTTGTATCCCCACAGCAAAATTGACTGGCTTATTCGCCCCGCTTTCGCCGAGCTGATCAACGGACACGACGCGCTCAATGAGCTTATTTTATTTCAACAGGGAGACCTCGCCCGCTGGTGGTCCGGACGCGGAGTAGGTGCGGCGGCTTCGCTTCGGCACAAACTAAGGGCAAAAAATTACGACATGGTTTTTGACGCCCAAGGACTGCTGCGAAGCGCTCTTATCGCCCGGCTCACCAAGGCGCCCATTCGCATCGGCTTTACCTCGGCGCGAGAAGGCGCTACTCTTTTTTACACCCACGGCGTAGATATGCGCCGCCAGGACGAAGTAGCCGTGGTGCGCATGCGCAGCCTCCTTACCCCCATCCAAAAACCCGACGAGCATGTAGAGTTTCGCGTGCCAACCGCCCCGGCCGCCATTGAAGCCGTCCGAAAAATGTTTAACACCAACAGCTCCGCAGTCGCCATCATCCCCGGTGCTCGATGGGATGCCAAACGCTGGTCGCACGACGGCTTTGTGGATATCGGCCGACGATTGCTGGCAGCCGGTGTAGTGCCCGTTGTCCTCGGCAGCCCACAGGAGCGTTCGCTTTGCCAAACCGTCGCCGATGGCATTGGGCCGGCGGCCGTAAACTTGGGTGGTAAAACCAGTCTGGCTCAAATGATCGCAGCCCTTGCGCTTTGCCGTATTGCCATTGGCAACGACAGCGGACCGCTACATGTGGCGGTCGCATTGGGCAAGCCCGTCGTTGCGCTTTACGGCCCCACCGATGAAAAGTCTGTCGGCCCCTGGAACCAGCTTCACCATGTGCTCCGGTTTGATGATCTCGGCGATTACCGCGCCAG
The DNA here is from genome assembly GCA_049965775.1 of Phycisphaerae bacterium. Taxonomy (GTDB): domain Bacteria; phylum Planctomycetota; class Phycisphaerae; order WQYP01; family WQYP01; genus JABEVB01. Next base: position 9,150 of record JBMFVX010000025.1, on the reverse strand, counting down.
CGAGCCTGACCGATCTAATACTCTTAAGCGATTGCCCGCCGAACATGTATGGAGCCTGACAGATTCGTTACTGAATCAACCGGCAACATCACAATTAAACCGAGCGTAAAATAATCATGACTATCACCGCCAAACACAAAAAGACCGCAGCGCCGCCGCTGATTCTCGCCAGCGCCTCGCCCCGGCGTGCGCAACTGCTCACCGCGGCCGGCTATCGCTTTACGGTAATTCCCAGCACAGACCGCGAACTCGCCCACCGGCCGCATTCAATACCCGTGGAACTCTGGCCGACGTGCGTAGCGTTTCGCAAGGCAATCGCCGTCGAGGCTTACGCCCCGCGCAACTCAATCATCCTCGCCGCGGACACAATTGTTGTTATTGACGGAAAAATCTTAAACAAAGCAGCCAGCCGGGCCGCTGCAAAACGTATGCTCTCGCTGCTATCGGGCAAGCGCCATCGCGTGCTCACCGGCTTGGCGCTCATCTGCCGCAATCAGCGGCGCATGGCCGTGGCAGAGTCCGTCTTGCAAATGCGGCGGCTTTCGCCGTCGGATCTTGACGCTTATCTCGACTCACAGCTTTGGCGAGGTAAAGCCGGCGCTTATGGCATACAAGATGAACGCAGCGGCCACGATCCCTTTGTCCGACTTATCAGCGGCGAATGGAGCAATGTCGTCGGCCTGCCGCTTGAGCTGCTAAAAGCACTAATGGTTTCGCTTAATGGCACAAGACGCCCGTAAATACACGCCAATGAAGCCAAACGTCACAAGCCAACGCAAACGGCCCAACTCACGGCAATTTTACACTCCGCACGCCGAACAATCCGCCGGCAATTTTGTCTCTTTAACTATTTGCCGCCCGATAAAACAGGATGAATATGAATACTTTCGCCTTCGCGGCCAGTTGGCCTGAACCACAAATTCCTGTACACTTTGTGGCTCGCACCGCCGGATGCCGATGCCGGTCGCGTGCGACCGGCAAACGGCGCATCGGTCAGCGAGGCTTTTACGGCCCTGCAATATGGAGAAATCAACACATGGCAAACGGCAAACCCAGCAAGCATCTTTTTACAAGCGAATCGGTCAGCATGGGCCACCCGGACAAGGTCGCCGACCAAATCTCTGATGCAATTCTTGACTCGCTCCTCGCCGCCGACCCGCACGCCCGCGTTGCCTGCGAAACCCTCGTCACCACCGGCCTGGTGGTCCTCGCCGGCGAAGTTACGGTGCACAATCAGGCTGGCATCAACGCCCTCAACAATGCCGAAGACACCGCACGCAAAACCATCCGCGAAATCGGCTATGACGACCCTCTTACGGGCTTCGACTACCGTAGCTGCGCCGTCGTGCGTGCTTTGCATAGCCAATCGGCTGATATTTCACGCGGCGTAACCGCCGGTAAAAATAAAGAGCAGGGCGCGGGCGATCAGGGCATCATGTTCGGCTTCGCCTGCAACGAAACCAGCACCCTCATGCCGCTTCCCATTTACCTTAGCCACCGCCTGGTTGAACAGCACGCTTCCCTGCGCCGAGATGGTAAAATCCGCTGGCTCAGGCCCGACGCCAAGAGCCAGGTAACCGTCGAATACGAAAACGACCAACCCAAGCGCCTTCACACCATTGTATTTTCCACCCAGCACACCGATGCTATCGTAGACAAAAAGACCGACAGCTTCTCGGATGCCGGCCGCCGCGAAATCATCAATAAACTTATCAAGCCCGTCGTTATGGCCGAATGTCCGCACCTTTGGAACAGCGACATTGTTTTCCATATCAATCCCACCGGCAAATTTTTAATCGGCGGACCGCACGGCGACTCCGGTCTCACCGGCCGTAAAATTATTGTGGACACCTACGGCGGCCGAGGCTGCCACGGTGGCGGTGCTTTTTCGGGCAAGGACCCCTCCAAGGTTGACCGATCCGCAAGCTACATGGCCCGCTATGTTGCCAAAAACATTGTCGCCGCCGGCTTGGCTACAGCATGCGAAGTGCAGTTGGGTTATGCGATTGGCGTCGCCGACCCGGTGAGCGTACTTGTAGATACCGAAGGAACCGCCGTTGTAGATGAAACCCTCATCAGCGATCTCGTCCGCGAACTTTTCCCGCTGAAGCCGCAGGGCATTATTCAACACCTTAAGCTCCTGCGACCCATTTACCGCGAAACCGCCGCGCACGGCCACTTTGGCCGGTCCCATGCCAATTTCACCTGGGAACGCACCGATAAGGCCGCTCAACTTGCAAAGTTGGCCGGCCTCAAACGGTAAGGCGATAGGCAATCAGGGCTGCGAGGCCAAGCTCGCGCCGATGGTTTACTCATTAAAGCCCACGAGCCATGGTGCCTATGCCAACCGCAGCGGCTTTGGGACCACCGCGCCCGATAACTGGCGACTTGCTTAATTTTTACAGTGAAAAGCCATTTTTTTTCGCCTTAGCGCATATATGGCGGAGCAGGTTGAAACTATTGCCTTTGGCCCGTACACTTAATTGGGCTTGGATGGGCGGTGGCAACAATATGTGGGACGCTTTATTTTTTACGCACCCAAGCCTGAGGGATTTGCAGTTTCGCAGGCGACCTCGCATGGGGTCTGCTCCTTGGGGACTTGGCCTTGTTGCCTTGGCCTGCAAACGTCGTAAAGGCAGAGCAACTACATAATGTACACAACCATACAAAACCTTATGGTAATTGCTTACACGGCCTCAATGGCCGTGCTGGCCGCCTTTGGCACGCACCGGTACTGGCAGCTTATTTTGTATTACCGAGTCGCGCGAAAGCCGGTTCAGCCCGTTGGAAAGTTCAGCGCCCTGCCAAAAATAACCGTCCAACTCCCCCTTTTTAACGAGCGGTTTGTCGCCCAGCGCGTTATTGAAGCCGCGTGCAAGCTCAATTATCCGCCGGAACTCCTGCAAATTCAGGTCCTCGACGATTCCACTGACGAATCTGCCCTCATCGCTGAAAGCGTTTGCCGGCGCATGTGCGAGGCCGGCCATCAGGTGCAATACATTCATCGTACCAATCGTACCGGCTATAAAGCCGGCGCGCTCGCCAATGGCCTGCAATCAGCCACTGGCGAATACATTGCCATTTTCGATGCCGACTTTGTTCCGCTGCCTGATATGCTGCAGCAATCCGTGCATTTTTTTACCGACCCGACCATCGCCTGTGTACAGTCGCGCTGGGAGCATATTAACCGCCATCAATCACTCCTCACCGTTTGCCAAGCCATTTTGCTCGATGGCCACTTTATGATTGAACACACCGCCCGCAACCGCAGCGGCCGATTTATCAACTTTAACGGTACCGGTGGCATATGGCGGCCAAGCGCCATTGATGACGCTGGCGGCTGGCAGCACGATACCCTCACCGAAGACATGGACCTCTCGTACCGCGCTCAAATGCGCAACTGGAAAATGGTATTTCTTCCCGACCTGGTATCGCCCGCGGAGCTGCCGCCCGAAATTATTTCCTTTAAGCAGCAGCAGCATCGCTGGACCAAAGGCATCGCCCAAACCGCGGTCAAACTTCTGCCCGCCGTGCTCCGAAGCAAACTGCCGCTGCGGGTAAAGCTTGAGGCCTTTTTCCACTTAACCTCCGGCATTGTGTACCCGCCGGCAGTGGCCTTGGCTCTGCTCGTGTTTCCAACATTTGCGTTTGGCGGACCGAGCTTTTTGTCGCCCAAGTCCACCATCGCATGGTATGTCATGATGGGGCTTTTCACTCTCATGACCTTTTCAGCCGGGGCCTTTTATGTCGCCTCGCAGCGAGAACTCGGCCGCAATTGGCTTAAAACCATCTTGCTGGTCCCATTCTTAATGGCCATCGGGGCGGGCATCAGCTTGGCCAATGCCGTCGCCGTGCTCGAAGGCCTTTTTGGCCGCCGCAACTGCGAGTTTATCCGTACGCCCAAGTACGGCGTCGCCGGCGACGAAGCCGCTGACCAGTGGAAGGTTCGTGCCGGACACTTCAAACGCAAAATTAACTGGATTCCCCTGGCCGAACTTACCTTTGGCTTCTACCTCTTCGCCTGCCTGGCCATGGCTGTTGTTTGGCAGCGCGACCTGCTCGCCATTCCGTTCCTCACGATCTTTATGACCGGGTACTTCTATGTAGGCGGGCTATCACTTTACAACCAGTGGCTCGCCAGCCGCACTCAGCCGCAGCCGATCCCCGTCGCTACACCATCTGCTGAAACCGTTTCCGCAGCCGCCTGACCAGGCAGCAAGCCATTAAGCCCCATGCTCGCGCGGCAAAATCAAAACGCCACAATGTTACATGGCGTATACTCCGCCAATTGCCGCGCATCGGTCGCCAACATCATGCAACAATGGGTTCCGTCGGGTCTGGCCGCGGATTTATCACTATGGCGCTGGGCTGCGTAGGACACGCCTGCTCGCACATGCCGCAGCCAATGCACCCATTATATTTCACAATCACCCGGCCGCTGCTGTTGCTTACTACAATCGCGCTTTCACCTATCGGGCACGCGTCCAGGCACAGCCGACAGTCTTCGCCGTTCGTCCGCAGGCACAGCGTATGGTTCACCTCCGCAAGGCCTATGCGTATTGCCAGCCGATCCACCAGCTTTAACGCACCCGACGGGCACGCCTTCATGCACGAAAGGTCCTCGCAAACCGCACACGGTGCAACCTCCGGCACAATATACGGAAAGCCTCCCGCAACCATATCATGCCGATCCAGATGAATGCACTTCACCGGGCACGCCTCGGCGCACATGCCGCAGCGCGAACAGACCGTTTCAAACTCGCCTGCCGGCACAGCGCCCGGCGGCCGCAAAATAACCCGCGGCTGCGGAGACTGCTCCTCCATCGGAGCCAGTGCTTCATCGCCAAAATCGTCATCATCCAAAAACGGCGACTTACCCTGCAGCGCATCGGTCATGGGGGTCACGCGTTTTTCAATAATGGCGGCAATGGGCGTAAGGGCCTGCTTAAACACTTCCGAAAAAAAACGCCGCCGTTCCTGCGGCGCAGGCTCCGTCGGCTTGCTGCTCGCAGTACTTTCCGCCTGGTTTTCAGGAACTTCGTTCGCCATACCCCGATTATAACCAGTAACCACCCCACTGTTGAGCCTGCGGCGTGAAACCAAACACTGTCTCGTCCTGATCAAAAGTTGGCGCTTTGATCATCGGCTCCCTTCAGGCAACCGACCCCGCATCTTCTCTTCTTCAGGCCCCGTGCCGATAATCGCTCACCTTAACCGCACGTACAGCACCCGATAGCCCGAGCCGGTGTAATCAACGGTAAAACTCTGGCTGGTGGTGCCGTCGGCGGCTACGCGAATGGTATTTTTGCCGGCCTTAAGCGCCACCGGAATAACATACACGCACCGTGGCAGCATCTCCCAATAACGGGTGTCGGCATGGCTCGATGCCGCAATCGCAGCGCCCAGCACGGCCGCGCCCAATCCTGCCAGCGCCACCGTTTGATCGCGGTGCACCGCTCCATAATCGGCTGCCGCAAGGCCGCCGGCGAGTATGGCCGTGCCCGCAATCGCCTTACCCTCGCGAATGGTATCCATCGTGAGCCAGCGCTTTTGTGCCGCCAGCGCCAGCGTATCCACCATGGTGGGCACGGCAAAGCGATCCGCAGGCTTATGATCAACCCAGCCGTGCGCGTAAGGGGGCGGACCCGCCCGAAATAGCGGCGGCCCGAATACAACTTTCTCACCGTACCAGCCGGCGGCGCGCTTACGCGGGCCAAACCCCCAATCCACAAAGACAAGGCAATTCGTTCCCGGCTGATAAACTTTTTGCACCACAGGCGACAGCGCCGGATTAAGCTGCTCCGCTCGTTCAAAGTTCGCCTTTGCTAACTCCGGGCGGTTGAGCATGTGGTAGCAAAATCCCAATCCAAAATACCCGAGCGAAAAATTCGAGTCTACGGTTGCATCGCGCTGCGCCTGCGATGTCCGGCTATCGGGGTTGCTGTAGGCCCGCAGACGAAACAAGCTGTTTTGAAAGGCCGCACGGGCATTTTCGTAATCGCCCTTAATCAGATAAATCAACCCAAGGTAATAGTGGGCCATGGCCCTCTCAAACGGTTCACCCTTCCAAACCCGTACGCCCTCATACACCGTAACAGCCCCTAACGCCTCGCCGGCCGTATTGCTGTTAACGCTGTTGATAATCCGATACGCGGTTAAAAAAGCCTGTTCGGCATGGCGTAAATTGCCCGCAGCCAGCGCAGCCGAACCATACCGGCAGTTGTTAAGCACATAATTGTTGTCAGGCTTTTTAAGCAGCGGAGCCAATTCGGCCTCAGCCTGCGGATAATCTCCAATGTAATAGTATTCCACCGCGGTGTTGACGCGCTGCGAATTTTGCGAGCAGCCCGGCAGCAGGGCCAGCAGAACGCCGCCAATCATCAATGCAATGCAGGCACGCAACGGTTTAAGCCGCGACCTAAACCCGGCAGCCACACGGGTGCGGCCATATTTTTTGGCAAAGGCCCGGCAACCGCCAATAGTGCGGATTTTCCGCGTGCCCCCCTGGGAGCGCGGGCGTCCCCGCCCGCACGGATCGCCAGCAGGCTCTCCGCATTGTGCTTCGTTTGGATATTGCGAATAAGAGCCCCTGCCGGAGTGCCAAAAAATATGGCCACACCCAGCCACACAAGAAACAGTAAATAGTTCGGCAAAGCGCCGCACATTGTACATAATTGCCCTATTCTAAAAAGCTTGCGGTCACAGCTTTTTTAACTTCGTATGTACCTTCCCATATCAACTCACCGGTAACAATGTTGGTAAGCCGATAGGTGCACAGATAATAGTCGCTGCGAGAGTAGCCATTCGCCTTCGTGTCCGAATAAAACGTGGCCTGCAATGCGTAACCTGGCTTTAGCAAAGCCGCCCGACCGCCCAAATCATTCGCGGTCATGCCTTGCTGGGCCAATAGATGCTGGTACGTTTGCGGGTTAAGCACAAACACAAATCGGCTTCGAAGCGACGGCTGAGCCGTCAGCAACACCCGCACCCGATGCAAGAATATATCGCCCTGGCCGCGTGGTATTATTTCGTTGGTCATATTGTTAAGCGGCGTCAGCACAATAACGATAGGCCCGCATGCCGTAAGGGCCGCAATGTGCGGATCCGATGCAATGGCCGCCGCCATCTTATCGGTCATGGCTACCAAATCGTGGCCACTCAAGAACGTTGACTGCATGTTGCGGTTGAGTCCGCCGCAACCTCCCAGCACCAAAACGACTGACGCCAGCAACGACCATACCAGTGTGTGCCGGCTCAGCAGTACCATGATTATGTGCCTCATCCCAATAGCGGCTGGCTTTTGTGACGATATAGCAGCAGGCCCTGTCGGCAACATCGCACCTTACCCCTGGCAACCCGTGGCAAGCCTTCGCGAGACTTTCATCGGCGGCCGCAATTCGCTAAAAGTTCAGCGTGCGAACTTCGTAATGCCCCTCCCACACCAACTCGCCGCTCTGCAGGTTTACGAGTTGAAACGTACAAAGGTGGTAGGTGGTTGCAGTATTCGGTAAATCGTAAAATACACCCTTGAGCGCATACTGCGGAACAAGCATGCTGTTCTGTGGCACGCCGCCGCGGCTGTTTTGTTCAAAGCCGCCGCCGCTGTTGCCAAGGTATTGCTGCTGGAGCTTCTGCGTCTCCTGCGGCGGCTCAATAAATGCGATGCGATCCCGCGCATACTGATTCAACAGCGCTCGCATGCGGGCAATGTAAATCGTGTCGTCCTGCCAGGGCTGGCTGGTTTTGTTCTGCACGCTGGCCATCACAATAATGACCTTGTTGGGGTTCTGTGCTATTTCCGGAATTTTGAGTAAATCAGCCGAGAGCCGATCCGTCATATCCACCAAGTCGCGCGACTGCAGGCCCTGGTCGCCCGGCACAAACTGCGACACGCCCGGCCGCAATTCGCTGTAGCTTTTTTGACACCCAGCCAGCAACAGGGGCAGGGCCAGTACGCTTACGGCCATAACTCGCAGAATCCATCGCTGCAGATTTTTGTACAATTGATCGGTCAACATATTCATACTTCGTCCTCTAAGTGCCGCCTTCACGCATTACCTGCCGCCCTACCGGTTACCCAGCAGGCGTTTAGGTATATTATGCCTGCAGCATGGCAAGCCAGTCAAAGGGCCAAATTCGCACATGGCAGCTTACAGCATCGGGTCGCGGCTATATAATCAGTTCCATGGGAAAAACACCACAGCAACTCAAGCAGCCCGGCGCTAAAGCAGATGCCAAAACGGCGGCCAAGCGTCAAGCCGATTCTGCCCAATCGCCGCGCATAGATAATCGGCGCGCCCACCACGATTACCTTATTTTTGACAAGGTTGAAGCCGGCATCGCCTTGCTGGGCAGCGAAGTTAAAAGCGTTCGGCTGGGCCGCGTACAGCTCGCAGGGGCTTTCGCCATTATCCGCAATGGCCAAATTTACCTGGTGGGCGCTCATATAGAAGAATATGAAAAGGCCAATCAATTTAATCACGACCCCACCCGCACGCGCCCGCTGCTCCTGCATCGCCGCGAAATTCGCAAGCTCGAGCAGCGGATGGCCAAGGAGCAGGGTTCCACGCTCATTCCATTGGAGTTTCACTTCAAAAGAGGCTATGTAAAAGTGGTGCTGGCCGTGGCCAAAGGCAAAAGCAAGTTTGATAAACGCCAGGCCCTTAAAGAACGCGACGCCAAGCGCGACATGCAGCGAGCGCTACACCGGCGATAAACTGCCAAGTAATATTCTCCTCCATCTGCCCGCCCGCGATCCCCCTGGCGAGGACACGGTTCCATGAAGAGAACCGCTTAGCAAAAGCGCCAACTATTTGATCAGGACTTAACCCAACGAGAGCCAGTGCTTTCAAGGTCCTGGCCTCCGCCCCGCAGGGTTGGCCGCAAAAACCCCATCTGCGGTGTCGCATCGGCTCGATGTGTCTGGCCGCCTGATCCTATGCCGTAGTTTGCAGGGCATTTCACAACACCTTTACCGGCGAGTTGGTTGTCTTAGAATGATAAAATTTTAGCGCAAAATGAGCTTGTAGCCCAATGTGTTCGGCGACAAAATAGGTCGAGGATGGCACCATATGGCGAGGGCTTGTTTAGGAGCCTGTCCAAGTAATCGCCGGGTTGCGATCCCGGCACGCGCCGGGAATTTTTGGCACT
>JBMFVX010000024.1:0-30187 GCA_049965775.1 Phycisphaerae bacterium | reverse complement strand
TTCAGCGTTGCGCGATCCATCCTCCTTATTATCGGACAATAACCACAAATGGTATCAGTTATTTATTTACAGGCCCTAAGGGTACTGGCCCGGCTGCGCTTGACCGCCAACAGGCGGCCTTGATACCACTGGTTTGGCCCTTTTACCCACGTCGTCCATTCAGCGCACTGGCCCACCTTAAGTACGCGAATTTGTTTGAACACATTCATACGTGTGCCATTCTTTTTATCGTATAAGGGAAGGGCCATTGGATTGAGCCGTATGAGCACCTCACCCCCTCGACTTGTTACGCTTTCTACACCCGTGGGCGTGCTGTAACCACGATCCCCCATAATGATATCTCCGGCTCGTATCGGAAATCTCGCGAATTTTTCACCGCCATGTACATCGGTTAGCTCGAAATGTGTGCAACTCAAACTTGAAAGATCCACACACCAATGTACCCGCCACTGACTGCCGGTTTCCCCTTGCTCGCAAACGGTGCTGGCATCCACGGCCAGAAAACGGCGGCCGGACGACGAAGGAACCTCCCTATTCCACGAAGCTTGTGCAAGCCACGCCAGCCAGCGCTCGGAAGCACGCAGGCGTTTGAATACCGCCACCGCAGATACTTGCCCCCATCCCGCTAGCGTGATGCGCGTAGCCGATTCCCGCAGGGAGCAGCCATCGGCCAGATGCAAAAGCAACATCCGAAGCAACGCCGACGGGTTCTTCACGCTCCGCGTCCGACGCAAGGCTCCAAGCTCCCTGGCCTTGGATTCCCAGCCATCGGGCATCAACTCGGCCAGTAATCCCCACTGTTCGTCCGCACGCGCCATCCATTGCCGCATATTCTTCATGCATACAAATATACACGCATTCGAAGAAAGTGTAAAATTAAGTTAGCGCCTATGGGGAGGAGGGTGGTGTTGGGCGCGGCTCGCGGTTGCGGCTTCATGCGGGGGTTAGTCAATTCTATTGAGGCCGTGGCCGGGGCGGTTTTTGAATAGCATGTAATAGGTTACGGGAATGACAATAAGCGTAAAGAGGGTGGAGGCCAGAAGGCCGAAGATCAGCGACCATGCCAGGCCGGAAAAGATGGGGTCCACCAAAATGGGGATGGAAGAAAGCATGGCGGCCCCGGCGGTGAGGAGTATGGGGCGCAGACGCACGACGCAACTTTCGAGAATGGCGTCAAAAAGCGTTTGGCCGCGAGCTAGAGCGCGGTGAATAAAATCTATGAGAATCACGGCGTTGCGGGTAACAATGCCGGAGAGCGCGATCATGCCGATCATGGCGGTGGCCGTAAAATAAATTGGATCGGCATACCCGCCCACGCTGTGTCGGGTGACAATATTAAGCAGCCAGAAGCCGGGCATGACGCCAGGAATGGTCAGTGGAATGGCGAGCATGATAATGAGTGGCAGCAGGAACGAGCCGGTCTGGGCGACGAGCAGCACATAAATGGCGGCGAGCGCGGCGCCGAAGGCAATACCCAAATCGCGGAATACATGAATGGTAATGCGCCATTCGCCTTCGCCTGCGAAGTTGATGTGGATGCCCGGCTGCACCTGCCACGGTATTCCGGAACCATTGTGTATAAAGGAGCGGTCGGCCAGGGGGCGTGGCTTTTGCGTGCCGACAAAGCCGCCGCCTGCGGGGATCATGCCGGCGGCTGCCGGTGCGCCGGTGCTGCTGCGCACACGATCGGCACTGACATCGAGCACCACGCTGGCGGGTGCCCGGCCGGCGGTGTCGGCATACACATAAACAACGCGGTGGAGGTCTTTGTGATAGATGGGCTGGCTGGTGGTGGAGGTCTGCCAATGGCCGAGTTCGCCAAGCTGCACGAGCGGGCCGTTGGGCGGGCCGACCCATAGCTGGTTGAGTTGCTGCAGGCTTGAGCGTTCGGCGATGGGCAGGCGGAGCACGATGCCCACCGGCTCGCGCGCACGCGGGCGATGCAGCAGGCCCACCTGGGTGCCGGCGAGCGCGAGCTTTACTGTCTGGGCGATGTCGTCGGTGGTGATGTGGTTGAGGGCCGCTTTGGTTTTATCGGTACGAAAAATCATGCGCACCGCCCGGTGGCTGATGGAGTCGTCAATATCCACCACGCCAGGCTCACGGGTGAAGCGTGCCTTGAGCGTGCGTGCGGCGGCCATAATGCCGGCGTATTGCATGTTCGGCGCACCATACACTTCGCCGACAATGGTATCGAGCACGGGCGGGCCGGGTGGATTTTCGACAATTTGGAGGCGGGCATGAAAGCGATTCGCAATGGCCGTTAAGGCGTTGCGCATGCGCAGGGCAAGTTCGTGGCTTTGAATGGCGCGGTTCTTTTTGGGGGCGAGGTCAATGGTTATTTGAGCGTTGTTGGCATCGTTACGAAGGTAATACTGCCGCACCAGGCCGTTAAAATCCATGGGTGCGGCAATGCCGGCGTAACTGGTGAAATCAACGACTTCGGGCTGGGTTTTAAGGTAGCGGCCCATGTGCTCGACGACGTTGTTGGTTTGCTCGACGGTTGTACCGCGGGGCAGGTGGAGCACCAGCAACAGGTTGTTGCGATTATCGAAGGGGAGCATTTTTAAGGGGACCTTGCGGAGTGCGGGCAATATGACGGCGGCGACAAAAACCGCTGCCAAAACAGCAAAAAAGCTCCAGCGTACCCACCGATGGTTAAGCAGTGGCGCCATGATGGGATTGAACAGCTTGTAGCGCATGGTCTTTTTAATATCGCCGACGGCATGCGGGTCGGCGGCTTCCTGCAGGGCCTGGTCGTGGGTTTCGCGGTGTTTGTGCCGCAGCAATTGATAGCTAAGCCAGGGCGTAATGCTGATGGCGACGAGCAAAGAGACAATCATGGCGACGGGCACGTTGAGGGCCATGGGGCGCATGTAAGGACCCATCATGCCGGTGATAAAAAACATCGGCACAAACGAAAGAATGACCGCGAGCGTGGCGGTAACCAGGGGCGGCAGTATTTCGCTGATGGCCTTGAGTGCGATGGCACGGCTGGCCTTGTTGGCCAAGGCAAAGTGGCGGGCGATGTTTTCGACATCCACAATGGGGTCGTCAACAAGCAGGCCCAGCGAAAGAATAAGAGCAAAGAGTGTTACGCGGTTGATGGTAAAGCCCAGGAGCAGGTTGACCGCCAGGGTGAGGCCAAAAACCACCGGAATAGCCACCGCCACCACCAGCGACTCGCGCCAGCCCAGGCCGATGACCAAGAGGGCCATGACGATCACCACCGCCACGAGCAGGCCATCTACCAGGCCGTTGACTTTATCGTTGGCGGCCAGGCCGCTGTTGCGGGTGATAATCATTTGTATGTTGGAAGGCACAATGGAAGGGGCGAGTTTGCGGGCTTCGGCGAGTACATCGCGGGCTACCCATACGGCGTTGCTGCCCGCCTTTTTGGCAATGGCAATGGTTACGGCAGGCTGACTGTGGCCCTGTGGCGGTTGGAGCACCATGCGGTTGCGGCCGGGCGGCTCGGCGGAGAGTTGGTTAATGATTCGCCCGGGGAAATTGGGGTTTGCCGAGACGTTTCGGGCCGGCCCCCAGCTATGCCAAACATAGCTGGTAACTTCCGCTGCGCCATCTTTAATGGTAGCCACGTCGCTGAGGTATACAGGCCGGTTGTTGTGAACGGCTACGACCAGGGTTTTGAGTTCGTTGGCGTGCGTAAAAGCCCGGCCCACATCCACACGTACAACATGGTTGTTACGGTTAAATGACCCGGCAACCACTTTGACGTTTGCGGCCATGATGGCCTGTTGAATCTGCAGGAGGCTAACGCCGGCGGATTGCATGGCTCCAAGCCTTGGATAAATGAGAACCTGTCGTGGCAAGCCTCCGACCAAATACGCCCGCGATACATTTTTGATGGCGGCCAGGCGCGGCGCAAGTTCCGCGGCAACCTGGCGCAGCATCATGGGGCCGGCGGTTTTGCTGGTAAGCGTTAACGTAAGAATAGGCACATCGTTAATGGTTTCAGGCCGGATAACCCAGCCGGTTACACCCGTCGGCACAATATCCAGATGCTCGTTTATCTTGCGATAAACCTTGACGACGCTGCGCTCGACATCCTGGCCGACGAGAAAGCGCACCGTCACCAGCGCACTGCCGCGGCGGCTGATTGAATACACATGGTTAACGCCGTGAATTTGATACAGCATGCTTTCAAGCGGGGTGGTTACAAGCTGCTCGACGCTGCGTGGCGAGTGCCCGGGAAAGTTGACGAAGATGTCAACCATGGGCACGACAATTTGAGGGTCTTCTTCGCGGGGGGTAATAAGCAGTGCCGCAGCGCCGAGCAGCACGGCGAGCAAAATCAATACAATGGACAGCCGGGAATATAAAAAAGCTCGCACGATGCGTTCAATAAAGCCATCGGTGTGCGCATCGTCAGCAAGGTTATTGCTCATGGATTGACACCCTTTTGGTGGTTTACGTCGGCGGCGGGCAACTCCACGCGATCGCCGGGTTGCAGGCCGCTTAGCACTTCAACGTCAGGCCCAAAGCGGCGACCGAGTTGTAGCGCTACCAGGGCCAGGTGATGGCGCGTAAGCACATGCACGAGATCAAGCTGCCCGACATGCTGCACCGCATCGGCCGGGATGAGCATCGCGGTTTGGCTGCCGAGCGGAATTTGCAGGCGGCCGTACATGCCGCGGTAAACGCCCGGCGGAAAGTCGGCGGCGACTTTTACGGTAAAGGTGCGGCTGGCGGCATGCACCCGCGGCACAACGCGCCGCACGGTGCCGACAAAGCTTTGATGAAAGGCATCGAGCGAGAGCGGCAGTTTTTGGCCGACTGAAAGCCGCTGTGCCAAAGCCTCGCGTACGACGGCCACGAGTTGCATTCTGCCGGGGTTGTAAAGATGAGCGAGGGGTGTGCCCGGGGCGACGATATCGCCGCGGTGTACGAGGCGGTCTACGACGATGCCGTTAATGGGCGAAACGATAATGGTATAGCTTAAGGCCACCTTGGCGGTATTAACGCTGGCGGCGGCGGCGGCAAGCTGTGCGCGTGCGGCATGCACGGCGGTGTTGATAAGGTCAAGTTTTTGACGGGTAACATCGCCGGTTTTGAGCAAGGCGGTGTAGCGGCGCTGGGTGTCGAGTGCCTGGGAAAGTTGTGCGGCGGCCAACTCGCGATTGGCCCTGGCTTGGGCGAGCCGGGCGCTAAGCTCTGCCTGATCGAGTGTGGCGAGCACCTGGCCGCGATGCACGGTCATGCCGGCGTGCAAGTTCAAATGGACAATGCGGCCCATGATTTGCGGGGCGAGCACTGTTTGTTGAATGGGGCTGACAACGCCGACGGCCTCCTGTGTTTGGGGTATTGGGGTTAGCGCGGCGGTTGCGGTGGGTGGATTCAGCGGAGGCGGGGGTAGTGTAATTGTGGTTGTGGAATTAATTTTGGGGGCAAGCGCCCCGATGAGCCAGAGCATAAGGAGGGCGACAACGGCCACGAGCAGCAAAGCGATACCCAGCTTTGCGCTGATGGCGAGCCACCGCTGAAGGCGAGTAGAGTGGGAGATGGCGTGCATGGGCAACCTTTCGCGCTGGATTTTAAGCTATTTTACCACGACCTGTGGTGTTGTCGCCGGCTGAGGCGCAGGGCTTGCAGCCCAGTTTGCGAAGGAGCATTTCGGCGGGGCAAAAACCGGTGAAGGCCGATTGGATAAGGTTGAGGGCAACAAAGGCGGCGAGCAGCAGCCACCAGTGGCTGACCTCAATAGCGAGGGCCAGGCTGATAAGGACCATGGTTCCGGCGACAATACGGACGGCATTTTCAGTGGTCATGGGAGTAACCTCCAAAAAGAGAGCAGGCGGGGTACAAACGCGCTTGTGGCCCATTGCCACAAGGTTGCCCCGAACAACCAATACTATATGCCAATAAAAGAATATTGTCAACAAGCGTTACAGAAGCGATATCGTGGCTGCGCCGAGACATTATTATGGATAGAGATACTGGAGAGCGGCACATGGGGCGCGGCCAATATTTCGGGCGGTATGGCCCCGCGAAGCGATCGCGGGGCCTGGGGCGGTGTGGAAGTGTGGGTTTGCGGGCATTGGGGTGGGTTCGCGTATGCGAAATACTATTATTTTTGCTGGAGCAAGGCACAGCGCTTGCATTGCCGGCGTTGGCGGCGTATATTGTTGGGCTATGAAAAGCCGGGCGAGTATTGTTTGTTGGTGTAAATTTTCTCCTTCCTACGTTGTTTGTTTCAATCTATTGGCTTTGGCCTGAAATTTCGTGACCCCTTGGCAGAGGTGATTCCATGCGTGTATCGCGAGTGCGGGACTATTCCAAACGCGGTGATGCTCTAGAGATTCCGAATTTGATTGCGCTGCAGACCGCGGCCTACAACCGTTTTCTGCAGAGAGATGTTGAGCCGGAGAAGCGCAAAAATGACGGTCTTCAGGCGCTGCTGAAGGAAACGTTTCCGATCAAATCGTACGACGAAAGCATGACGCTTGACTTCCTCGATTACGAGTTGCTCAAGCCCCGGTATACGCAGGACGAATGTCGCGCCCTGCGGCTTACCTACGGCATGCCGATGAAGATTCGGGTTCGTTTGAGCCGCAAGGGCAAAGACGACCTCATTGAAGAATCCATTTATCTTGGCGACATTCCGACGATGACCGGCGGCGGCGAGTTTATTATCAACGGCGCCGAGCGCGTGATTGTATCGCAGATGCACCGCTCGCCGGGCGTTGACTTCGTGGTTGACAGCCGCGAGGGCGACCGTCCTCTGCATGCGTGCCGTGTGATTCCGGAACGCGGCAGTTGGATCGAAATCAACGTCACCAAGAAGGACGTTCTGGTGGTGCGGATTGACCAGTCGTCTAAGATTCCGGCGACGACGTTTTTGCGGGCCATGGACGAAAAGTACGGCACCGACGAGCAGATTATCCGCTCGTTTTACGAGACCAAAAACATACCGGTGGGGCAGCTCAAGGCTGATTACCATACGGTAGGCGCCATTGTAGACCCCGAATCGGGCGAGGAACTAGTGAAGGCGGGCGCGCAAATCGGCGATCGCGTTGCGAAGATTCAGGGCAGCGGCCTCAAGAAAGTTGAGGTTATTGAGCGTGTCGGCGACGGCATTATTCTCAATACCATGCAGGAAGATGACGCGCACAGCCATAAAGAGGCTCTGCGGAAAATTTACGGGCGTCTGCGGCCGGGCAACCCGCCCAACGACGACAAGGCCCGCCAACTGTTTAATGAGCGATTTTTTGACGCCAACCGCTATCGGCTGGGGCGCGTGGGCCGCTTCCGCATCAACCGCAAGTTCGAACAGAACGTGCCGGAAGATGTGATGACGCTGCGCCCGGAAGACATCATGGGCAGCCTGAAGTACATCATGGAGTTGCGGGCCGGCAAGGGTTATGTGGACGACATTGACCACTTGGGCAACCGGCGGCTGCGCACGATTGATGAACTGGCGCAGGAAGAGCTGCGCAAGGGCTTTTTGAAGCTTAAACGCACCATTCAGGAACGCATGAGCAGCAAGACGCCCGACGAGGTCACCAAGATTGTTGAGCTGGTGAACTCCAAGAGCATCAGCTCGTCGGTAGACTTTTTCTTTGGTCGCAGCGAGCTGTCGCAGGTGGTGGATCAAACCAATCCGCTCTCGCAGCTTACGCACGAGCGGCGTCTCTCGGCCCTTGGGCCCGGCGGGCTTAACCGCAAGCGAGCCGGCTTTGAAGTGCGCGACGTGCATATTTCGCACTATGGCCGCATCTGCCCGATTGAAACGCCGGAAGGCACCAACATCGGTTTGATTGCGTCGCTTTCGATTTATGCCGGCGTGGATGAATACGGCTTTTTGATTACGCCCTACCGCGAAGTGCAAAACGGCAAGGTCAACGGCAGCGTGAAGTATTTGCGCGCTGACGAAGAAATGAAGAACGTGCTGGCTCCGCCGGAATCGGTGGACCCCAAAACGCACAAGGTTCGCCAGGAGCTGATTCTCGGCCGCGTCAACGGCGATTTGCAGCAGGTTAACGGCGGCGACGTGACGTTTGTGGATATTTCGCCCAAGCAGACGGTTGCGGTTTCGGCGGCGCTGATTCCATTTTTGGAACACGACGACGCCAACCGGGCGCTGATGGGTTCTAACATGCAACGGCAGGCTGTGCCGCTGCTGATTACCGATCCACCGATTGTGGCCACCGGCATGGAAAAGCATGTACCGGTGAACAGCGGCATGGTGGTGCGGGCCGAGCGTGCGGGCACGGTAACGTTTGTGGACGCCCAGCGCATTGTGGTGGACAACTCAGACGAATATGTGCTGCGTAAAAACGCCGGCCTCAACGATAAAACCTGCCTGACGCAAAAGCCGCTGGTTAAGGTCGGGCAGAAGGTTAAAAAGGGCACCATCATCGCCGATGGCCCGGCCTGCCGCGATGGCGAGCTGGCACTGGGCCGCAACGTGCTCGTGGCCTTTATGACCTACGACGGCTACAACTTTGAAGACGCCATTGTCATCAGCGAACGGCTGGTGAAAAAGGATGTCTTTACGTCTATTCACATTGAAGAGTTTGAAGTTGAAGTGCGTGACACCAAGCTCGGACGCGAGGAGTTTACGCGCGACATTCCGAACGTCAGCGAAAAGGCTCTGAAAAACCTTGATGACTACGGTGTGGTGCGCATCGGAACGCGTGTCGGCCCTGGCGACATTCTGGTAGGCAAGGTTTCGCCGAAGAGCAAAACCGAGCTTTCGCCGGAAGAAAAACTTCTGCACGCCATTTTCGGCCGGGCCGGCGAAGACGTTAAGAATGACTCGCTTGAAGTGCCGGCCGGCACCGAGGGCGTGGTCATCGGCGCGCAGCGGTTCAGCCGCCGCACGCACTGGACCGACGAACAGAAGAAGGAAAACCTTAAAGAACAGAAGGCGTACACCAAAGAAATGGATGCCCGCGTGGCCAAGATTTTCCGCCAGATGTGCGAGGAAATTAACGAGGCCATCGGCAGCCAGATGGTGGACCCGTCCACCCGGCAGAAGGCCGGCAAGTCGGATGATGACGATATTATTCTCGAACAGTGGGAAACTTTCGACATAAAGTGGATCAAGGGTTCGGAAGAGAAGCGCGAGCAGGGCGAGAAGATTTACTACCGCTACAAGGCCCGGCTTGAGGCGCTGGTGGAAGAACGCGATCGTCGCCTTGAGCACATGAAGCGCGGCGATGAGCTTTCGTCGGGTGTGCTTGAAATGGTGAAGATTTATCTCGCCACCAAGCGGGCGCTGTCGGTCGGCGACAAAATGGCGGGCCGTCACGGCAACAAGGGCGTCATTGCCCGCATTGTGCCCGAAGAAGACATGCCGTTCATGGAAGATGGTACGCCGATAGACATTCTGCTCAATCCGCTGGGCGTGCCGTCGCGTATGAACATCGGTCAGATTCTGGAAACGCACCTTGGCTGGGCGGCGGCGATACTTGGCTTCCAGGCCGTTACGCCGGTGTTTGACGGTGCTCATGAGTCTGAAATAAGTGCGGCCATTGAAGAGGCGAATACGCATGTTCGTCAGCGGCGTAAAGAACTGGAATCGGGCAAAACGCCGCCGCCGCCGGACGAGACGTTCGTCGAGATGCCGCCATCCATGAAACTCACGCTGTTTGACGGCCGAACCGGCGAGGCGTTTGAGCAGAAGGTGACGGTGGGCTACATATACATGCTCAAACTGCACCACCTCGTGGATGAAAAGATTCACGCGCGCTCCACCGGTCCGTACAGCCTGATTACCCAGCAGCCGCTGGGTGGCAAGGCCCGCACGGGCGGCCAGCGGTTCGGCGAGATGGAAGTGTGGGGTCTGGAGGCGTATGGCGCAGCCTACGTGCTTCAGGAACTGCTTACCGTCAAGTCGGACGATGTGGAAGGCCGCACGAAGATTTACGAAAGCATGGTCAAGGGCACCAACAAGCTCGAAGCCGGCACGCCCGTATCGTTTGATGTGCTGTGCAACGAAATTCGCGGCCTTGGCCTGAACATAACGCTTGAAAAGAAGAAGGGGATTTAAGCCCGCTGGATGCCAGGCTTTGTTACGCCGCCCCGGCGTCGCCCGAAAGACACGGCGTTAAGCCGGTAAGGCGGAGCTGGACGGCAAAGGCCTGAAGCGACGGGCCTCGCACCCATGACGGGGTGGCATGCACGCTGCGGCGTGTAAAAGATGGCGGGGCGGTGAGTTCAGACGGACTTACGCTGCTTGAAACCCTTACTTAATGGACGGTTAACCCAGGAGAAACACCCATGGCTGAAATTGTATACGATCGCGTGAACGACTACGGCTCGGTAAAAATTACCCTCGCCAGCCCCAACGACATTCGCTCGTGGAGCTTCGGCGAAGTAAAAAAGCCGGAAACCATTAATTATCGAACGTATCGTCCGGAGCGTGACGGTCTTTTCTGCGAACGTATTTTCGGCCCGGAGCGCGACTGGGAGTGCGCCTGCGGCAAATACAAGGGTACCAAGTACAAGGGCGTTATATGCGATCGCTGCGGCGTTAAAGTTACGCACAGCCGCGTGCGGCGCAAGCGCATGGGGCACATTAGCCTCGCGGCGCCCATTGTGCACATCTGGTTTTTCAAGGCCACGCCGAGCCGCCTGGGCAACCTGCTGAACATGAAAACCACCGACCTTGAAAAGGTCATTTACTATCAAGATTATTGCGTGACCGACCCCAAAGGTTCGCCGTTGAAGCGCAAGCAACTGCTCACCGAAGAGGAATACCGCGAAGCCCGCGAAAAATACAAGGACGATTTTGACGTTGCCATGGGCGCCGATGCGGTACGTGCGCTGCTTAACTCGCTTGACCTGACGGTTGAATCTCAGAAGATTCGCCAGGATATTGACAACACCAACAGCAAGCAGAAGATCAAAGACCTGACCAAGCGGCTGAAAATTGTTGAGGCAATCCGCAAATCGCCCAACAAGGCCGACTGGATGATTTACGAGGTTATTCCGGTTATTCCGCCGGATTTGCGGCCTCTGGTGCATCTCGAATCGGGCAATTTCGCCACCAGCGACCTCAACGATTTGTATCGGCGCATCATCAACCGCAACAACCGCCTGCGAAAGCTGGTGGACCTCAACGCGCCTGATGTGATTATCCGCAACGAAAAGCGCATGCTGCAGCAGGCGGTAGACTCGCTGTTTGACAACAGCCGCTGCCGCCGGCCGGTGCTGGGTTCATCCAATCGTCCGCTCAAGAGTTTGACGGACATGATCAAGGGCAAGCAGGGGCGTTTCCGCGAAAACCTGCTGGGCAAGCGCGTGGATTATTCCGCGCGTTCGGTTATTGTCGTCGGGCCGGAATTGAAGATTCACCAGTGCGGCATGCCCAAGAAGATCGCTCTGGAGTTGTTCCAGCCTTTTATCATCAAGAAGCTTAAGGATCATGGCCTTGCCGACACCATCAAGTCGGCCAAGAAGATGATCGAACGGCGCGATCGCGAAATCTGGGACATCCTTGAAGAAGTTATCAAGGGGCACCCGGTGCTGCTGAACCGTGCGCCCACGCTTCACCGCATGGGTATTCAGGCGTTTGAGCCGGTGCTGATTGAAGGCAATGCCATCAAGATTCACCCGCTGGTTTGCAAAGGCTTTAACGCCGACTTCGACGGCGACCAGATGGCGGTACACCTGCCGCTGTCGGTTGAAGCGCAGGCCGAAGCGCATCTGCTGATGCTTTCGACGCACAACATCTTTTCGCCGGCGAACGGTTCGCCGATCATCGGGCCTTCGCAGGACATTGTGCTGGGCACCTACTACATGACGACGCAGCGCGCCGGTGAACCCGGCGAGAAGCCCGCCGGCAAAGAGCTGGCGTTCCACAATTTTCATGAGGCTCTGCTGGCGTATCAGCGTAAGCAAATCGGCATGCATACGGCCATTCGGGTGCGCATTGAGCGCTCGCATGTAGTGCAGGACATCAACGACGCTGCGGTGCCTGTGCCCGCCAATCGTGTGATTGTTACAACGGTTGGGCGCTGCATGTTTAACGACATTCTGCGGCCCGCGATGCCGTTTTATAACTTCGCGCTCTCGAACAAGGGCGGCAGCCGCGTTATTGCGGATTGCTACCGCATTCTGGGGCGTCCGGCGACCATTGACCTGCTCGATGATATGAAGGAAATCGGCTTTAAGGTTTCCACGCTTGCGGGCCTGAGCTTCGGCATTACCGATTTGCGCATTCCCGCGAGCAAAAACAAGATTATCGAAGACACGCAAAAACAGGCCGACCGCATTGAACGCAATCTCAACCTTGGAGCTATCACCGAGCGCGAACGGCACAACCAGCTTGTTGAGCGTTGGTCGCACGCACGTGAAGAAGTCACCAAGGCCATGATGAATGAGCTGAAGAACGACACCCGCGATGAAAATAACACGCTGCTGCCGCCCAACGACCCGAAGGGCAAGCCTTATCTGAACCCGGTGTTTTTAATGGCCGACTCGGGCGCCCGCGGCAACGTGGACAACTTCCGTCAGCTTGCCGGTATGCGTGGGCTTATGAGCCGCCCGTCGGGCGACATCATCGAAACGCCCATCAAAACCAATTTCCGCGAGGGCTTGTCGGTGCTGGAGTTTTTCACCAGTACCCACGGTGCGCGTAAAGGTCTTGCTGATACGGCTCTTAAGACCGCCGACTCGGGCTACCTTACCCGCAAGCTAGCCGATGTGGCTCAGAACGTTATTATTTCGACGTTGGACTGCGGCACGCAGAATGGCATCCGCAAAACCGCCATCTACAAGGATGACCGCGTGGATGTGCCGCTGCGCGACGCGATAATCGGCCGCTGTGCCGCTGACACCGTTGTCAATCCGATTACCGATGAGGTGATCTGCAAAGAAGGCCAGATTATTGATGAAAAAATGGCCCGCAAGATTGAAGAGATGAATGTTGAAACGGTGCGCGTCCGCAGCCCGCTTACCTGCGAAGCGACGGTCGGCATTTGCGCCCGCTGCTACGGCGTTGATCTTTCGACCAATGTACTGGTTGAAGAAGGTCTTGCCGTGGGCATTATCGCGGCTCAATCCATCGGTGAGCCTGGCACGCAGCTTACCATGCGTACCTTCCATACCGGCGGCTCGGCCACCCGTATTACCGAGCAGCACGACATTCGCGCCGGTGTTGCGGGCGTGGTTGTTTATGACGATCTGAACCCGGTGGAAGTGGCCGAAGAAGATGGATCCAAGCATGTGGTTGTGCTTAAGCGCAACGGCGAGCTGATTGTGCGCGACGCAAAAGAACGCGAACTTGAACGGCACAAGGTGCCTTACGGCGCCCACCTGAAAGTTAAGGATGGCGAGTCGGTGCGGCCCGGCCAGCAACTCTGCGAATGGGACCAGCACCGCGTGCCGATCCTGGCGGAAAAGGGCGGCATCGTTAAGTTTGAGGACGTGCAGGAAGGCGAAACCGCCCGTGTTGAAAGCGAAGGCAAGAGCGGCAAGAAGCGCCTTGTCATTGTTGAACACCGCGGCGAACGTCGCCCGCGCGTCATTATTCTCGATCCCAAAGATGAGAAGATGCTCGACTACCACTACCTGCCTGCCAAGGCGCGTATTGACGTGGACGAAAACCAGGTGGTTGGCGCCGGTACGCTGCTGGCCCGCCAGCCGCGGGAAAGCAAAGGCACCAGCGACATTACCTCGGGCCTTCCGCGCGTCACCGAAATTTTTGAAGCCCGCAAACCCAAAGACCCGGCCGTTATGGCCGAAATTTCGGGTACGGTTGAACTGCAGGCCGACAAACGCCGCGGTAAAACCACCATTATCATCAAAGGCGCCGGTGACATCAGCAAGGAACATCATGTGCCGCAAACCCGTCAGGCGCTGGTGCATACCGGCGATACGGTGGAAGCCGGCGACCCGCTGATTGAAGGCGCACTGGTGCCGCACGATGTTCTGCGCATCAAGGGTGAGGACGCCCTGCAGGAATACCTGCTCGCGGGCGTGCAGAGCGTTTACCGCACGCAGAACCAGCGCATCAGCGACAAGCACATTGAAGTGATTGTTTCGCAGATGCTTCGCAAGGTGAAGGTTGAAAACGCCGGCGAAACCAATATGCTCCCCGGCGAAATTGTCGACAAGTTCAAGTTCCGCAAGCATAACGAAGCCATCGCCAAAATGGTGCGCGTCGAAGATGCGGGCGATACCGAACTTACGGTCGGTGAATTGGTTCCGCGCGAACGCATTAAGGAGCTTCTCGCCCAGGTGGAAGCCAAGGGCGGCAAGCCGCCTAAAACGCGCAAGCCCCGCCTGGCCACTGCCAAAACGCTGCTTCTGGGTATTACCAAAGCCAGCTTGCAGAGCGAATCGTTTGTGTCGGCGGCAAGCTTCCAGGAAACCACCAAGGTTCTTACTGAAGCCGCTCTGGCCGCCCGCGAAGATACGCTCCAAGGCTTAAAGGAAAACGTTATTTTGGGCCACCTGGTGCCGGCCGGCACCGCCTTCCGGCCTTATCAGGATATGCAGATCGCTCACCTTGGCGAACCTGTGGCTCAGACAGAAGAAGTGCCTGCCTCGCTTATGCTGGCAACAGCCAAGGCTGTGCAGGAAGCTGAAGAAGAAGAGTCGCCCAAACCCGAAAGCCGCAGTGCCGGCAAGGGCGAGTCGAAATCAGCCGCCAAGGCTGAAGCCGGCGTTTCTTAATTAAGCGCCGGCAGCCGCCAAAGCTGGCGACTGTTTTGAAGTGCATAAATGAAAGCCGCCGCATGACGATCATGCGGCGGCTTTTTTGTTTGATACGTTGAGCGGCCAGGCGGTATGGACGTTAAGAAATAATTCAGGCGGATGTAATTCTCGAGTGGGCATTTGAGAACACATCCGCCGGAACAAGGAGGTCAGGATTATTGTACGGGTCGGCCCCCGGCATTAATGGTGATAAACAAACCCAAGACCCACACGCGGCAGGCCGATCGTGCAGGCATACGGCGGCACATACACAACCGGCGGGCTGTAAACCACGGGTGGCGGGGTATATACCGGCGCTGGAGTGTATGTTACCGGTGCCGGGGCCGTAACGACTTGCGGCGCGGTGTATGTTACCGGCGGCTGATATACCGGCTGTTGATAAACAACCGGCGGTGGAACATATACCGGCTGTGAGTAAACGACCGGCGGAGGCACATAGCAGGGTTGGTAGTAGTAGGGATGCCAATAGTACGGATGATAGCAAAATGGATGATACCACCCGACTCCGCCGCCCCAGCCACAACCACCAAACCCAACGCCTACGCGTACCGCCCAGTGCGCTTGAGCCTTGGGCGGCTGTACGGCCAAGAGGGCAGTTGCCGCAACGGCCGCTACAGTCGCCATTTTAATTGTGCCCATTGTTCCGGAAAACAGTTTTTGAAGTTTTGCACCCAGCATGTTAAGCCTCCTTTTGCGATAGCTCCTTCGCGCTCTTCTAATGAATTATACGCTGAAGGTGGGGGTTTGTTGCAAGCGTCATAATATTTATCAATATCATATATTTCTCATTTATTAAATAGGCGGTTCGGGTGCGGCCGAAGCCAAAGTGTCCTATAATAAGCTCGCTTTTGATTAAATAATAAGTCAATGAGATTTGATGCCATGTTTGGAAGCTCCTTACTTAAACAGTGCACCAGTTAGCTACAATCTTGATGGTCGGTTGCTACCCTATAAAAGGCTTTTGGCATTCATGACGCGGCAGGTAAGAATTGACGTGGCGTGTGCACGCCGCTGCGGGTGTCTGGCGCGGTGGGTGGGTTTGCGTTACAATCGAATTCCATAAGGATAGGTTCGTTTGGGGGCACAGGTTGTCGTTGGACATCAAAACCATTTCGTTTAACAAGCTGTTGGCGCTGTTGATTGTGCTGGTTGTCGGCTTTGGGGCTTGGGCCGCACCGGCGGGGTTTGCCCAGCCGATGGGGGGCATTACACCGATTGAAGCCCATGCGCATGATGTTTCGGCAATTATTACCCTGCACGGGCCAATTGACGCCATCAGTTACAGCAGCGTGCAGCGGCGCATGAAAGAAGCGCAGCGGCGTGATTGTTCAATTATTGTTTTTGACATCAACTCTGCCGGTGGGCTGCCGGGGCCGGCGATACGCCTCGCCAAGCTGATAGCCGCCTCGCCGCTGCCGACGGTGGGATACATTCATTCCGCAGCGCTGGGCACGGCGATATTGCCTGCTTTGGCGTGCCGCAAACTGGTCTTTGCGCCGCATGGCATTTTGGGTGATGGGCAAAATATTGCCAGCGAGCATGTAACCGGCGAACTCTTGCTGCCGGTGACCAGCAAGAGGCTGGGGCCGGTGCTGCAAACGCTTGCGACACTGTGTCAGCGTAACGGCTACGACCGGGCGGCGGTCTTTGCGATGGTGGATGCGAACCTTACGCTGGACCTGGTGCGCAATCGGCTCACGCATGAACAAAGGCTGGTAGAGCCGGCGGTACGGCGGCAACTGGTGCTGGCCACAGCGGTTCATGGCGGCAGTAACGCCTATCATCCATGGGTGTTTGTGAAGCGAGTCAAAGCGGCGGGGGCGCTGCTGACGCTGTCGGCAAAGCAAGCCCGGCGGCTGGGGTTTTCGGCGGCGACAGCAGCAAGCCATGACGATTTGCTGGCTCTTTTGAACATGGTGGGGCCGAAAATATTTGTGCTGCGTTTAGATTTTCTGGAGAAGTTCGCCCGCTGGCTCGCTGAGCCGGCGGTGCGATTTTTTCTGTTTTTAATTCTCGTGGTTTGCGGGTATATCGAGTTTGCTCATCCTGGGCTGATGTTTCCGGGGCTGGCGGCGCTGCTGGCGCTGGCGCTTTTGGTGGGTGCGCCCTATCTTACGGGCCTGGCCAACTGGTGGGAGATACTGCTGATTGCGGCCGGCGCGGCCATTATTGTTGTGGACATAGTTGTTTATGGTGGTATCGGGCATTTGGCGATACCGGGTTTTATTTTGATTGTGGTGGGCATTGTCGCCAGCTTTATACCCAGCGGCCCTGCGGGCGGTATCGGCGTTTCGGCAAATACCGCCGGGTCGCTGCAAACGGGCGTTGCGGTGGTGGTGCTGGGGACGTTTGGCGGGGTGGCCATTTTGCTTTTGCTGGGGCGTTTTATATCGCTTACGCCTGGGCTTAAACGCATGGCGTTGCGGCCCGGGCCGGCGGAGGCCATCAGTATGGCGTCGGTTTTGCCGGAGACGCTTTTTGTAGGTGCCATCGGGCGTGCCACCAGCGACTTACGCCCGGCCGGCAAAGCGCAGTTTGACCGGCAACCGGTGGATGTGATTACCGCCGGCGAGTTTATTGAAGAAGGTGCCACGGTGGTGGTGGTTGAAATGCACGAAAACCAGGTGTTGGTAAAAGAAGCCCGTTAAGCGATATTTTTGCTTCGTGGGCCGCAACCCGGGAGCCCGGACGGGCGTCGGGAACTGTGAGTTTGAAGTGGCGGGCGGGGCGCCGCATATAAAAAAGCAAGTTGTTTCAGGTGTGTAGCGCAAAGAGTATTGGCGTATAACGGGTCCCGGCGGATAATACGGGCTGGATGTTTTGGGCCGTGTGTGCCGGGCATTGGGGAGCACTCATTGTATGCATGTAGATTTGGCCTTGGCGGCGATTACGCTTTTTTTGGCGGCGGCAATGTTTTTATTTGCGGAACTGTTTGTTCCGGCGCATGGTTTGCTGGCGCTGATATGCGTGGCCTGCGTCGCGGGCGGCGTGGTGGTGTGTTTTGAAATCAGCGATGCGGTTGGCGTGCTTAGCCTGTTTGGCGTTTTGTTGGCGCTGCCGCTGGTGGCTTGGGCCATCGTAAAATATTATCCTGAAAGCCCGGTGGGGCGGCGCATTATGCTTGCTCGGCCAAAACCGGCGCTGCCGGTGGGCACGCCCGGCAGCGACAAAACGAGCGATCAACTTTTACCGCTTATCGGGCGGTGCGGCGTAACGGTGACCACGCTACGGCCCGCGGGTATATGTGAAATTGACGGCAAACGCATTGACTCGCTTAGCGAGGCTACCGTGGTAGAGCGCGGCACGGCGGTACAGGTTGTTCGTGTGACCGGCTCGCAGGTGGTGGTGCGTGTGATAGATAATGACGCTGCGGCGGTGCCGGCCCCAAGCTCGCTTTCGCCAGGGTACGTGCCAACGCCGGCAGACACGGGCAACTCCGCCGGCGGCAATGACAACAATCCGGTGGATGGTGGGGCGGCAAGCTGATGTACGGATCGCACCTTTCCATTGCCGGCGGTTTGAATTATGCGCTTGATGAAGCGGCTATTCTCAAACTAAACACCGTACAGGTATTTACGCGCAACCAACAGCAATGGCAGGCCAAACCGCTGGAACCTGACGCCATTGCCGCATTCCGGCGGCAGGCGGAATCGCTGCATTTTAAGGACATGGTTGCGCACGACTCGTACCTGATTAATCTGGCTTCGGGCGACGAGGCGCTGCGCCAAAAGAGCATCGCCAGCTTTTCGCAGGAGCTTTGGCGCTGCTCGCAACTGGGCATTAAATATCTTGTAACACATGGCGGCTCGCATGGCGGCGATGGTGAAGAGGTGGGGCTGGCGCGCATTGCTAATTCGCTCAATAAAGTTCTAGCGCAGGCTCCGCGGGATGTGGTGCTGTGCCTTGAAACAACCGCCGGCCAGGGCGCATCGCTGGGCTGGCGATTTGAGCATTGGGCACAGGTGATTAAAGCGGTGGATAATGCCGCTGGCATCGGCATTTGCCTTGATACCTGCCATGTGCTTGCCGCAGGTTACGACATTACAACACGGCGCGGCGCCGAAGCTATGCTTAAAGAGTTTGACCGGCACATAGGTTTGGAGCGGCTGCGGGTATTTCACCTCAACGACAGCCGCCGGGAGTTAGGCAGCCGGGTGGATCGGCACACGCATATTGGACACGGTTATGTAGGCTTGGATGCCTTTGCGGTTATTGTGCGTGATGAGCGTTTTAACACTACGCCCAAGATACTTGAAACGCCCAAGGGCGTGGCGCCTGACGGCCAAGCTTGGGATGCGGTTAATTTGCAGGTGCTTAAAATGCTGGAGAGAGGCAAACGGCCGGCGCTGGTTGCCTTGCCCAAAGACTCTAACGTTGCCAAGATTGCCCTTAAGAAAAAGGCGCCTTCGCGGGGTAGGAAAAAATCAGCACGCAAAGCAAATAAAGCAGGGGTAAAGGCATGACGCGGCTGACGGTTCCCATTTTTGTGCCGGCACAGGCTTCTGCGCGGCCTTGGCCCGAGCAGATAGCGGCGGCGGCTGCCTTGGGCGCCGACATGATTGAACTGCGTGCGGATGTCGCCAGTAAAGATTTAATTGCAGCCGCCATTAACGCGGTAAAGGCGGCTCGCAGGTTTGATGGCAAGCCATTGTTGGCCATGGTGACCATTCGCCCGACGTGGGAGGGTGGGCTGTGTGACCTCGGCGATGATGATCGTGTGCGGTTATTTGAACACGCTCTTGGCTTTGGTGCAGACTTTCTAGACATTGAACTTCAGGCGATTGAGCAATCGGCAAGATTGCGGCAGGCGGTGGCCGGGTGGTTTAACGGGCAGGCCGGCGCAAGCCAAAATGGGCAAGCGCAGTTGGTGGTTTCGGCACATGACTTTTCAGGTGTGCCGGTGGATTTACCGCAACGGCTCAGGCGGCTGCAGGCGGTTTCTCAGGCGGCGTGGCTTAAAATGGTGTTTTTGGCGCGTTCGCTGGCGGATGCCATTCGCTCCTTGGAATTGTATGGCGTGCATGCGCGGCAGGATGCGCGGCCGCTGCTGAGCCTGGCCATGGGCGAAGCGGGCGTTATAACGCGTCTGCTGGCGGGCAAGTTTGGCGCCCCCTATAACTTTGCCGCACTGCCTGATGTGGCGGGCAGCGCTCCCGGGCAGTTGGCGCTGCCGGTGTTGCGCGAGACTTATGGCGTGCAGCGGCACGATGCGGCGACGCGCGTTTTTGGTGTGGCAGGCTGGCCGGTGGGACATTCAATTAGCCCGGCCATTCATAATGCGGGCTTTGCGGCGGTGGATTTTAACGGCTGCTATGTTCCTTTACCCATCGAGCCGGACTACCGGGTATTTTTGCAGACGACAGATGCGCTGCGGGCGTGTGCCGGGCTGCATTTTGGCGGTTGCAGCGTGACGATACCGCATAAGGAAAATGCTTTGCGCTACGCCCGCGAGAGAGGTCTGATGGTGGAGCCGGCGGCTGATGCCGTTGGCGCTGCCAACACGCTGCTGTTTTCGCAGGCGAACAGACCGGGGCGATGCCTTAATACCGATATTGACGGCATACGCGCGGCCTTGGCTGGTGCAAAGCCGCCGGCACTTGCCGGCCAGCGTGCGGCGGTATTTGGCGCTGGTGGTGCGGCGCGTGCTGTGGTTTACGCCTTAAAGGAGATGAATTGGCGGGTGACGGTTTTTAATCGCACAGCCGAGCGCGGGGCAGAGTTGGTTAAAGCGATGGGCGGCGATTCGATGGCGCTGGGGAGTAAGTCGCTCGATGACTTTAAGCCGGCGGAATTTGGGCTGATCGTCAATTGTACGCCGGTGGGTATGCACCCAAATATAGATGCGTCGCCATTGCCGGAAGGTGCGGCGATTATGCCGGGGCAGTTGGTATTTGACACCGTGTACAACCCGCACCAAACGCTGCTGCTGCGCCAGGCGCGTGCGGCGGGCGCCAAAGTGATTTATGGATTAGATATGCTGCTGCGCCAGGCAATGGAACAGTTTAAGGGCTTTACAGGCATGGCTCCGCCGGTGGAGGTTATGCGAAAGGCCGCCGAGAGGGCGTTAGGAAGTTAGGTCACCGTTGCTGTTCTGCGTTCGCTTACCGGATTTCTCGGCCATTTTTCCAGCTTGGTTGCAAACTGAGGCATTGTGACAAAATAGTGTGACCAATTATCGCGCAGACATTTTACCCACTGGCAAGACGCTCGCGGGAAGGATCCCTTTATTTTGTCACGATGCCCAAGGAGCGTTTTGGCCTGCCAAAACCATTGTGGTGAAGGCCTACCTTATGGTTGTGTTTATTTGACTTTCAACAGTGCCCGCCGAGACCATACGCACCGACGAACGGCCCAGAAGAGACGACCAGCAGAGACGATATGTGGCGCATTTACTACAGTTTCGTGGAGGCTTGCCGCGCCCACGGCGGCCAAAACTCTGCAAAATTAAATTCTGCGATTTTTTACTTGACAAAGGGGGGGGGGGGGTAAATTAGTCTGTGAAAAAGCTGCGGCATTGGGTGAAACGCTTCCCGATGCCCGCAGCCGGTGCTGGAGTGGCAATGTGTGCAGCGGTCTGTTGAGCTTGTGGCCTACCTGCTGGCAGGCATCGAACGCAGCCCTGCGGCTGGCCGCGGCGGGCTTGGTGTTGGGCGTTGGGGTTGCTGCCGGCACTGCCGCAGCCGCTCTACTTGTTGGGGCGGGCCTCACCGCCGCCGCTGCGGCAGCGGCCCAACCAAACGCCACCACCGAAACCCGCCTGCATTGCCCGGCGAAGTTCATCACCGCCATCGCCACTGGCCCGCGTGGCGGGCTTTGGGTTGGCGATGAAGATACCGGCATCTATTACCGCAAGGCGGGTGCAACCGATTGGGATTCGTTTAACACCTCCAATTCACCAGGGCTTGTAAGCAACCATATATATTCGCTGTGTGTGGATGCCAAGGGCCGGCTATGGGCCGGTACGCTGCGCCATGGCGTATGCGTATTCAACGGTACGCAATGGCGGCATTATGGCATCATCACCGGCCCCTTGGGCAGCCACATCGTAGCCATCGCTGATAATCCGCGCGACGGCTCGGTATGGATGTGCAGCGAAGCGGGCATCAGCATTTACGCATGCGCAGCGCAATCCCACTTAGCCCCCGGCTTGCCGGGGGCAACCGTACGCGGCGCGAACGGCGCCCGAAATATTCATCGCCACGGCCACGCAGCGCCGCTCACGGCAGCCCAGCGAGCTAAATTGCCATTGAACGTGCAAATGCAGTTGCTTGGCCGAGCGCAACAATCAGGCGAGGCAAATGGCCGTGGCGCAGCCAGTTACAAGCCGCATACGTGGCACTACATCACCCGTATGAACGGCTTGCCGGCCAATCCGGACTGCATAGCCTTTAACAAAATGGGCACGGCATTTGTTGGCACGCTGTGCGGCGGCTTAGCCATTGCACCTTATCCATACACGTCCTGGCAGGTTATCAAAGGCCCGTGGCACATGCCGCGAAGTGCCTATGGCCGCGGCTTACCGAGTAATTTAATCAACTGCGTCGCGGTCGGCCCAGGCGGCACGGTGTATGTTGGCACAGATTTAGGCTTTGCGGTCAGCCGTAACAATGGAGAATCGTTCCGCTATGAGCGTGGCCGCGACTACGCGGCAAAAGTATTGGGCCTGTGGCATCCGCCCATCGGCTATCGCCCGCCGACCAAGGCGTTTCTCAAAACCCTACTGCCTGGCGATCACATCACGAGCATAGCCCCCATCGGTCAAGGCGACATTTGGCTGGGAACATGGCATGACGGCTACGCCATGCTCAACACGCACACCGGCAACATATTCCAAAGCAGGCTGACGCCGGGCCTGCGCTCACTGGACGGGTACGTCAACGCGCTGGCGATCACGAAGGGCGAACTTTTAATTGGGCGATATGGCAGCGGCGCGGCGGAGTTGCAAGCAACAGCGCCCAATCGCCCTGCGATCGCAATCCGGAACGGCCCAAGGGGCCAGCCGCCGGGAATTGGTCAAACCAACACCGCCAGCCTGCCGTCAGCCGCTTTGGCACCGAGCGAATCTCAGCTAAAACGGATGGCCTCTGCACTAACCAATGAGAAACATGCCTTTTCATCTGCAGCTTATTTGGGGTCCGACTGGCAGACTCAGGGCGACTGGGTCGGTCATTACGGCAGGCAGTACGCAGTACTGTTTGCGTGCGACGAGCCGCTCAACGAATATGTCTGCTTCAGCGGAATGTATTACCACCTGCATCAGGCCATCGGGCCGCACCACCGGCGAAACGATCTTCTCCGAGCCTGGCTGCAATGGAAGAACACCGACAGCCGCCGCGTGCTCTGGGACCCGGTGATCGGCCACCGTTGTGAGGCGGAACTCGACGACCACGGCGAAACGTACCCGACGAGTTGGCGCGATTTAGGAATCTGGATCGGCCTTAAGATTGCGGCCGCCGGGTGGCAGCGATTGAGTTTCTATTTTTTCAATAAAGACGGACACTCCGGACATAACCGCAGCCGGGATTATCGGCTCGCGGTTTACGGCGGCCACCCAAGCTTACTCCAAGCGGTTAACGATCGCCCAATCGCGACGGCCCGGGTCGTGAACTTTTGGGGCGGGGTGTACGAATCGTTCATGCTCAAGGGTCCCGGAAGTTATCTCGTTGCGGTACGTCGCAACTCCAGCACGAATACAGTGCTTCAGGCGGCATTCATTGACCGTATATCGGGGCCGCCTATAGCCTCCGATGCGCTGGGTCTGAGTTTTCTGCCCCGCGTAACGTACGCACCGCCTCCCATGCCGAATCTTGGCGGCTCGCGGGCGAAAAGCGATTCGTCGCTTCAGGCGATTTTCGGCTTGCTGACAGCGATACATAGAAGAGTAGACCGGATGAGTTACGCGGTCGGTGTATCGCCCGCTCGGTTGTTGGCGCTTCGAGCGGCCGTGGACGACAAGGCGCCTGCCACCATGATCGCCCGCTTGCGGTGGCAGACGCATTCGTGGACGTCGGCGGCGCGGCGGGCGTTCAGGGTCGCCTGCAACACCGGCTGGAAAAACTTTTTAAATGAAAACCCGCAGTTGCGCGGAGAGCCGCCGCATTAAGTGGCGTGGCGATGTTCGCCAAGCGTGTTGAGCGGGTTTGCTTTTTTTACGTCGTAGACACAAGGAGATTCTTATGAAATCAAAGTGTAAAATAGCCAAACTGTGCAAAAATGCCCGGCGTTATGGCCTTGCGGTGGCCGTCGGCGTTATACTGCTTCTATCAGGTGTAAACGCATGGGGCGTGACCGTGACTACAGTGCATCCGCAAATCGTCGTGGATAATCCATACGCCATCGAGCAGGTCGGAACGACCAATGTGCTTACCGGGCTTTCGGCGACCTGCCCTGACGGCCCGCCACAAAACGAGGCGGGCATCGTCGGGCCGATTTGGACCTGGAGCATCGGAGAGGCGCAGTTTTCCAATTCCGCCTCGAGCACTTTTGGCCCCGTGCCGACAGGCGATGGCAGTGAGTGGGGTTTTGATCCGGCTGTGTTTTCCAAAACACTTCAAGAATCCGGCATCTCGAGCGTCATGCTCTTTACGCTCCTTCAAACGCCGGGCTACTGGCAGTTTCAGGTTGGGGTTTCGGTCAAGTGGCACTCGCAGGATGGCAGCCATCAGTGGATCGGGACAGCGGCATCAATCAACGTCGGCCTACCGGATGCCGGCGCCAACTCGGCCGCTGCGCTAAACGCCTCGGCAACACCCGCGGCCCTGGCATCTTCCGCTTCTGGTTCGAGTACCTCAACACAACCCAACAGCCCGCAGGAGGCAGCCGCAAAGCTGGACATCACCTATACGGGCTGGATTTCAGGTGACAACCAGGGAAAGGCGCAATTGGTGACGCAATTGGTAGTGACAGGGAAGCAGGAAAATATACATGTGGGTTGGCCCGTCAAATTGGGGGCGGTGGTGGCGCCTGCGGGGCTAGCGCAAGCGTTCACGTGGACTATATCGGGATCCGGTGGCAAGAACGCGCCTGCGATTGCCAACTATGTGCCAACAGTAACCACCGCAGGGCAGCCGCCGCCGGCGGTTGATACTGGCGTGGTGACGCCGTTAAACCCGGCCGCAACAGCGGGAAGCAGCTTCGGACCGTATTATTACACGGCCGCCAATAACTTCACGGCAAGTGTTTCAGCGAATGGGGCAAACGTGCAAGCTGCGAAAACCACGTTCGCAGTCGCTAAGCCGCCACTTACGTTAATGACCCAGCCGGTGGGGCCGGTGGTTGTTTCAAACAACGTATCAGTTGGCCCGCTGCTGGGCTTGGGCTTTGGGGAACCGAAGGCGACACCAGCCACGCTCGGCATCCATATCGGTACCGATATTACCAAGCTTAAGCCTGCAGGCTTTGTCGGTGCCGTCTACTTTGCACAGATTTATACACCAAACGATACCCAAACCGCGACCATAAATGGCAAACCCGTGAACCAGACACGCCAACAGCCGCAAGGTGGCATAGACAAATATTTTCCATACGTTCCATTTGTGGGTGCCAATGGAACAGTTGACTACATGGATGACAGCCCTTCTATACCGCTGCAAAATCCGACGGTCACTGTGGCCACCGTTAGCGATTCAGCACAGACGTGGCTAATGTACAAGCCGGGCGCCATGTCCAACTCAATCTATATACCGATACAGATATTGAGTTGGAGCTGGGGCGGAAACTTTACGGCCCCAAAGGCTCTCAACGGCCAATATGGAAAATATTCCGGTGCACCGGCCAATACAGACATCGAGCCACAGTGGACGGAGCTGTCGCAATTAAAATTTAAATGATGCCGATGATAATTTTTATCCTCCCAGCACGAAATAAGTAGAGGAGCATAACGATGAGAAGACCAGAGGCAGGTTCCATCCTGATGATCTTGTGTTTGGTGTTTTTTTGCGGGGTCGCCCGCGCTGCCGACACCGTGTCAAGAAGTCGGGTAAAGACCGGGCAGGTACTTCATTGGACCGGCTGGTTCCCCGTCAGTCAAAACACCGCTTGGGCATACTCTGCGCCGGTTGATAGTTATTCGGGCTCTCCAATAGTTCTGAGGCGACGTGATAAGAACCTTAGCCATCATGTAGTTGCCCCGATGCCGCCGCATCGAAAAGTGCTTCGCGATATCTTGGGAGGGATTTACTGGCTTGCCGTGACTGGTCCCGGAGGAACGCATATCGCCTTGAAGCCCAGCGGCAAGGCTTACGTAGCTGCGGGAACCGCGCCGTCGTCTGGTCTCATGATTCCGGACGTCAGCAACGACGGTTGGGGCGATCCGTCCCTCGGCATAAAGCCTGGCAAATTCTATCTATCAAAAAACCTGTGGCCGGTGTCCGCACTCTACGACATGACGATGCCGGGCAAATACCGGATTAAGATACTGCTGCCGCACCCGCCGAAAAAAACGAGGGAGCGTTATTTAACCGTCACTGTCTCGTTGGACCGGCCGAGGATGCTGCCGCCTTCGGCCAAAACGATCAAGCGTTCCGTCTGGGGCCGGCCTTGGCGCGGCATCGAAGCCGCATTGGTAATTACCCGAACAGGCGGCTGGATGCGCAGCCCCATCATAGGCTTTATCTATTTGCGCAACGTGGCGCACTCAGTGCGGACCATAAGGCTCACTGAAAATCCGGCGGTTGATTTCCCCATAGCGTCGGCAACATGGACCAAACCCGCGAGCCACGACGCTCAATCGGCCACTGTGGCGTTGACACGATACGGGCAATTTGTCGCCGCGGGGTCAAGGTTAAAAGCTTATGCTAAGCAGACTGGCATCGCCGCAGCGCATAGCCTTGCGCCCGGCGAAGTCTACGCCTACCCGACGCCGCTCATATTAACCCGCCGCCTTGATATTATTCGCGCGGGCTCCTATCGCGTAAGATACCAATTCCGCCGAACGCGGCTGCGGACGGGTCGGGCAGTGTTCAGTATTCCGAAATAGCGGCTTAACTCTCCCGCCCCGTCGGGTTTAACAAGCGGCCAACTTGCCTCCATGTTGCCCGCACTCCAAAAAGCCGCCGCAGCTTCCAAGCATATCGAATATCCCTATGCCGCGTTCCTCCGTAACGATTGGCGAACTCAGGGCGATTGGGCTGGCCGGTATGGCAGGCAGTACGGCATACTCTGTGCCGCGCATTTTGATCTGAGTTTTCGTGTCGTCTCTGGGAATTACGCAGCGAATGTTGATGCCGTCTGTGGTCCGCATCACAGGAACCCGTTTGAATCCATGCGCGAATGGGAAACCGCTGCCGACACGCATAATCCAAGGTCACTTTATATTCCGGAGCTTGGTTACCGCAGGCAAACCAACTGGGACGACCACGGCGAGACGTATCCGACGACCTTCCAGGGGCCTGACCTATGGATTCGCGTTCGCTTGAGCCTGCCGGGCGTGCAGCGACTGGGGCTGTACCTATATAACAAGGATGGCCACACCG
Organism: Phycisphaerae bacterium; assembly: GCA_049965775.1. Taxonomy (GTDB): domain Bacteria; phylum Planctomycetota; class Phycisphaerae; order WQYP01; family WQYP01; genus JABEVB01. Next base: position 3,026 of record JBMFVX010000024.1, on the reverse strand, counting down.
GCGACGATCGCCAGCGCGATTGGCTTATTGAGGTGTACCCACTGAGGCAAGGGTATTGTCGCGCTCTTACCCGGCCGCTGCTGGGGGCAATGGCATTTCCGACCAATCCTGTGGCGCAGCGCTGGGGCACATGGGCCATGCGTGCCGCTCCGCTGGCGGTAGACCGTGCGGCGAACTTCTGGGCGCCGCTGTACACCCGCTTTGCCTTGGCCGGGCCGGGCCAATACATGGTGCGGCTGGTTCGCGGCTCAAGCCTCAATACCGAAATCTGCGGCAACTTCGTTGATGAGGCCGATGCTCCGCGCACTCAGTTCGATGAAGCGGCCATGGAATGTCTTTGGGGCGTGAATTATCGCGCACCGAGGGCACCCATTGATCTCGCTGCCAAGCTAAGCCCAGTGGTCAAATCCGCGATGTCGGTATGGCATCAAGCCAAGCACGCCTTCGGGGTACACGGGGTATCCGCCCGCTGGCCCGCAAGGCTATTGGCCTATCGCGCCGCCGCCAACAACAAGGCTCCAGAAGCTCCTTTGGCCCGCTGGCGGTGGCGGCTCGCCTGCGATGGGAATTGCATGTGTGGACGCATGCGGATCGAAAAAAGTTCAAAGCAGTGTGCCAGGCGGGTTGGAAGAATTTTCTGGCGGAGAATCCGCAGTTGAAAGGGAGACCGCCGCACTGAGCGGTTTTTTTCCTGTCGGTGCAAATGCGGCGGGCTGCAAATTATTTTACTGAAGGGGATGCTTATGATCATAATTTCTCTTGGTTGGAATATCCGCCGCTGCTACGGTATTGTTGCCTTGATGGCTTTGGCTTTGCTCTCGACGGGATTCCGGGCTTCTGGGGTAACTACGACCATGGTTCATCCGCAGATTATAGTGGACAATTCAACCGGTCTTTTCGAAGTTGGTACCACCAACGTTCTCACCGGGCTTTCAGCAACTTGCCCGGATGGCCCGCCGGCAACCGAGGCGCACATCGTCGGGCCGACATGGACGTGGGCCATCGGAGCGGTCCAATACAGTTCCAGCCTCAGCATCGCTTTCGGAGCGCCAGCGAGCAATGATGGCAGCGAGTGGGGCTTTGATCCAGTGTCATGGATCAAGACAGAGCAGTTGAGCGGCGATCCGAGTGTGCTGCTTTTCACATTGTTGCAGTCGGCGGGGTATTGGCAGTTTCCGGTTAGTGTATCGGTTAACTGGCACACGCTGGATGGAAGCCAAGTGTGGACTGGCGCTGCATCCACGGTGGTGGCCAACTACCCCACACCCGCAGTTGGTAGCGGCGCGGCATCGGCGGCTCCGGCACAGAATAACGCAGCGCTTGCCGCGACATACACCGGCACCACGCATCCGGGCAGCCCGCAGGAGGCGGCCGCCAAGCTGGACATCACCTATACGGGCTGGCTTGCGGGCGACAGTCAGGAAAAGACGCAACTGGTGGTGACGGGCCAGCAGGAGAATATACATGCGGGTTGGCCCGTCAAATTGGGGGCGGTGGTGGCGCCTGCGGGGCTAGCGCAAGCGTTTACGTGGACTATATCGGGATCCGGTGGCAAGAACGCGCCTGCGATTGCCAACTATGTGCCAACAGTAACCACCGCAGGGCAGCCGCCGCCGGCGGTTGATACTGGCGTGGTGACGCCGTTAAACCCGGCCGCAACAGCGGGAAGCAGCTTTGGACCGTATTATTACACGGCCGCCAATAACTTCACGGCAAGTGTTTCAGCGAATGGGGCAAACGTGCAAGCTGCGAAAACCACGTTCCTAGTCGCTAAGCCTCCACTGACGTTACTGACACAGCCGGCCGGGCCGGTGGTTGTTTCGGTAAACGGTGCGGCCTACATGGATACTATAACCCAAAAGCCAATCCACATTCTAAGTCTTACCTTTGGTGAGCCAGGCGCGGCGAACCCAACCGTAGGTGTCCATATTGGCACGGATATTACCGGGCTTATTCCAGCGGGCTTCGCCGGTAAGGTTTATTTTGCCCAGATTTATACGCCAAATGATTCACAGACCGTTACGGTTAACGGCCAGCCGACAAACCAAACTCGCAGCCAAGGCGGGTTAGATGGATATTTCCCCTACGTTCCTTTTGTAGGTGCAAACGGAACCGTGGACTACATGACCGACAGCCCCGAGATTCCCTTGTTGAATCCGACGGTAACAGCGCTCAGCGTTGCCGATGACGCACAGACATGGCTGATGTATAAGCCGGGTACGATGGCCGATTCCATATACGTTCCCATTCAGGTTCTCAGCTGGAGTTGGGGTGGAACTTTTAAAGCTCCCAACACACTCAACGGACAATACGGAAAATATTCGGGCGCACCGAGCAATACAAACATCGAGCCACAATGGACTAGCCTTACACAATTAAATTTTAAATAATGATCAAATTGGCTGCGGCTGATTAAAAAAAGGGAAATCACTGTGAAAAGCTCAATGCGAAATTTGTTCGTGGCCGGTCTGGGTGTTTTGGTGCTGCTGTTTGTTTTGTTCTCCACCGCCAATCGTGCGGCTTGCGGGGCGCAGGCTGTAGGCCACACGCCGCGTACCGGCTGGTTCGCCGGCAGCGGCGACACCACCGCCTTGGCATTTGTGGCGGAGCATGTGACGTTCAATTCAGGTTTTCCGGCGGTAATCAGAGTTTGTGAGAAAAATACAGGGCGTTTTGCGAGTCCTCCCTACCCTACCTATATACGCGATCTCCACCGAATGCTGGATGGCCCGACCGATTTCGCCGTGGTGGGACCGGACGGTGAACGCCTGGGATTGACGCAATTTGGCAAAATATGCGCCGTTGCACGGCTGCCCCTCATTCCAATGACTATCAATATCCCGGATATCAGCAACGACGCATGGGGTGATCCATCACTTGGAATTAAGCCCGGCCAAGTCTATCCCAACCCACGGCGTTTACCCATCTCGGCCCTCTTTGACATGACGATGCCGGGCAAATACCGGATTAAGATACTGCTGCCGCACCCGCCGAAAAAAACGAGCGAGCGTTATTTAACCGTCACT